>DATFYV010000226.1:0-10339 GCA_035314845.1 Candidatus Acidiferrum sp. | reverse complement strand
TTTGTCTTCTTTGACGACCACGTAACCCTGATCGGCCTCCGGGTGCAGGAGAAAGTATTGCGCCACGTCGCGGTAGTGACCGGTTTCGTCCTTGAGGCTTTCCGGGGATGGGCCTTCGCCGAGATCGTAGTAACGCGAGAGGCCGGTGTCGCCGGCGAGGAGCGGCTCGCGGGTCCACATATCGTGGTCGCGCACGGCGTAGGCATAGGCCTTCTCGAGCCACGCGCGGTCTTGGTTGCCGGCGGCTTGTTGGGCTTCGTACACGGATAAAATCATGGAGGTCAAGAACGGCGGTTGCGAGCGGCTGAGGTAATAGCTGCGATTGGCGTTCAAAATCTCGCCGTAGCGATCGATTTCAAAGAAGAAGTTGTCCACCATGCCACGCGCCAGTTCGATGCGACCGTCGCGTACCAGGCCGCGAATGATGAAGTAGCTGTCCCAGCCGTACATTTCGTTGAAACGGCCCCCGGGAACGACATATGGGTGTTCCAGATAGAGCAGGCCTTGCGCGCTGAGGGTGCCGGGATCGATTTCGCCCGGGCGGGTGATGGGTTTCGGCAAATGCTTGATCTGGAAATTGCAGCGCTTCTGCAATGCATCGATGGGCGGCGGCACGGCAAAATCAGCCGGGAGATACAAAACGGATTCGGAGGCGGCGAGTTTGGGGTCGATCACGTTCGAACATTCCGAGAGCGAACGCGTCAAGGTGTCCCAGCCGTCGGCGATGTATTTTCGAATCGGGGCGAGGCCGCCGGTCGCAGAGGTTGCGGAAGCAGTTTGTGCGCGAGTGGCGCATGGGATTGCACCAAGGAACAACAAGCCAAGAATCGGTACAAAAAAGCCCGAGGTCAGCCGCGATTTAGCGCAGGAAGAAACACGCCAGCGCGGGCGCAGGAATGGGGCGGCGGAGCGCTTATCCATAAGTACAAGGATGATAGCGGTTTACCGTGGACCGGGCAACATCTCTTTTGTCTTGAATACGATAGCGCGTTTTCCGGATAGCCGTATCCGCTCCGCAGCTACTGTTAGGCGTTCACGGAAGGGGCGGCTGGGGACGCCTCGTGGGGCCGTCCTCCGCCCTTGAATACGCTGCGGACGATCACGTACAACACGGGAATGAAGAGCAGGTTCAGGGTGGTGGCTGCGATCATGCCGCCGAAGACCGTGGTGCCGACGGAGATTCTGCCCGCGCGGCCTGCGCCCGTAGCCAGCACGAGGGGCACGACGCCAAGAATAAATGCCAGCGACGTCATGAGAATCGGGCGCAAGCGGATTTTGGCCGCAGCGATGGCGGCATCTACAGTGGGCAATCCTTCGGCGCGGAGTTGTTCGGCGAACTCCACGATCAAAATCGCGTTTTTGCTGGCCAAGCCGATGAGCATGACCAAGCCCACCTGGCAATACACGTCGTTCTGCAATCCGCGCAGTGCCACCGCGCCGATGGCGCCGAGCAGCGCCACTGGCACCGCCAGCAGCACGATGAATGGCAGCACGTAGCTTTCATATTGCGCTGCGAGCGTCAGGTACACCACCAGCAGCCCCAGCCCGAACAAAATCGCCGCCTTGCCGCTGGACTCAATTTCCTCCAGCGAAAGGCCGCTCCAGTCGTACGTCATACCGTTGGGCAGATTCTTTTTCGCGAGCGCTTCCATGGCCACAATGGCGTCTCCGGAACTCTTTCCCGGCGCGGCCGAACCATCGATTTCGGCGGAGCGAAACAAATTAAAGTGGCTGATGACCTGAGGATTGCCGGTCTGGGTCACGTCCACCACGTTGTCCAGGGGAATCATTTTGCCGGTGTCGGAGCGCAGGTAATACTGCGAAATATCCTTAGCTTTGGCGCGGAACGGGGCGTCGGCCTGCAAATAGACGCGATAGGTGCGATTGTTGAAGTCGAAATCATTCACGTACACGGAGCCCATGTAGACTTGCAGCGCGTCGGTGATCTGGCTCAGCGGCACTTGCAGGCTCTTGGCCTTCTCGCGATTGATATGCACCAAGTATTGCGGATCGTTGGCCGTGTAGCTGGTAAACAACCCGGTCAAATCTTTGCTGGAATTTCCCGCGAAGACCAATTTATTGGTGGCATCGGAAATGGCTTGCAGCGAATTGCGTCCCAGATCTTCGACCTGAAAGCTGAAGCCGCCGAAATTGCCCAAGCCTTGCACCGCCGGAGGATTGAAGGGAATTACCAGGCCGCCTTGAATTCCCATCAGCGGCCCGCGGAGTTGTGTCAGCACGGCATCGGCGGAATGCGCCTGACCTTTGCGCTTTTCGAAAGAGGTAAGCGGCAAAAATACGAGCGCGCGATTGGAAGCCGAACCGGAAAAGCTAAATCCCCCGATGGCAAATGTGCCCTCAATATCCTTCGATTGGCTGACAATCTTTTCCACCTGGTCGCAGAGGCCCAGGGTGTATTGCAGCGAAGCGCCCTGCGGGGCGTTGACGGCCACGATCAAGTAGCCTTGATCGTCTTCTGGAATGAAGCCTTGCGGCACGCGGTTGTACAGCACGTAGGTGGCACCCAGCAACAATGCGAAGACCAGCAGCGCTGCGAGCTTCCACTGAATCGCGGCGGCCACGGTGCGACGATAGCGTTCCGTGCCGTATTCCACCACTTGATTGAAGGTGCGGAAGAAGCGTCCCTGTTTGCGTTCGCGATAATGACCCAGCAAAAGCGCCGAAAGCGACGGCGTGAGCGTCAGGGCATTGAACGCAGAAATGGCCACGGAAAAGGCAATCGTCAGCGCGAATTGCCGGAACAGAATCCCCGTGGTACCCGGAAAGAGCGCGACCGGCACGAACACCGCGACGAGCACCAGGGACGTGGCCACCACTGCGCCCGCTACTTCTTTCATGGCCACAGAAGCCGCGTTGTGCGGCTCGGTGATGCCCTCGGCAATGTGGCGCTCCACGTTTTCAATGACCACAATGGCGTCATCGACCACCAGCCCGGTGGCCAGAGTTATTCCGAACAGGGTCAGCGTGTTAATGGAGAAGCCCAGGCCCTTAACAAATATAAAAGTGCCCACCAGCGAAACGGGAATGGTGATCGCCGGGATCAGGGTGCTACGCCAGTCTTGCAAAAACAGGTAAATTACGCTGACTACCAGCACGATGGCCAGCAGCAGGGTCTGCAGCACGTCCTGAATCGATTCGCCGATGACCGTGGTGGTATCGAAGGCCACTGCGTACTTCAGTCCAGGAGGGAAATTCTTTGATAGGCGGAGCAACTCGGCCTTCGCCAGCTTGTCCACGTCCAACGCGTTGGCGCCGGGCAATTGCGTCACGCCGATGCCCACAGCTTCGCGGCCGTCGAAGCGCAAAATGGAGCTGTAGTCCTCGGCGCCCAGTTCCGCATGGCCGATATCTTTCAGACGCACCAGCGTGCCGTCCGTGCCGGTCTTCAGAATAATATTGTCAAACTCCGTTACGTCAGTGAGGCGACCGACGGCGCGCACGCTCACTTGAAAGGTCTGGCTGCTCGACGCAGGGGGTTCGCCCACGGAGCCTGCGGCGACCTGCACGTTCTGTTCTTGCAGCGCGTTCAACACCGTTGTGGCCGTCAGCCCGCGCTGCGCCAGCCGGGAGGGGTCCAGCCATAAGCGCATGGCGTACTTGCGCTCGCCGAAAATGATTACGTCGCCGACTCCGGGAACGCGTTTGAGCGCGTCGCGGACGTAGACGTCGAGGTAGTTGCTCAGAAACAGGCTGTCGTACTGGCCGTTTTCTGAGTAAACACCGCCGCCGAAGACGAATCCGCTGGTCTGCTTGGTGATGATGACGCCGGTGTTCTTCACTTCGGCGGGAAGGCGTCCGAGGGCTTGATTCACGCGATTTTGCACGTCGACGCTGGCCAGGTCCACGTTGCGCGACACATCGAAGGTCACTGTGATGCTACTGCTGCCATCGTTGCCGCTGGTCGAGGAGATGTACTTCATCCCCTGCACGCCGTTGATGGCTTGCTCCAGCGGAATGGTCACCGCCGATTCCACCGTCTGCGCGTTGGCGCCGATGTACCCGCTGCTCACCACCACTTGCGGCGGCGCCAGGTCCGGAAAATCCGCGATGGGCAGGGTAGGGATGCAGATCGCCCCAGCCAGCACGATAAACAACGCGCAAACCGTGGCGAACACCGGTCTTTGAATGAAAAAATCAACGAACAAGGTGGGCTTCCGCCTTTTTGTGGTTGGAATGAGCGACGGTCATTTTTGTTCCGCCGCTTAGCGGCCCGCGCTCGTTTTCCCGGCTGTCGGCGAGTTGTTTAGCACCTGCTCGGTCACGGGCGCGCCGTCTTGCAGGAAGTCCGTGCCCGATACAATCACATGATCGCCGGGCTTCAATCCGTCTAGAACGGCGTAATCATTTCCTATGGTGTCGCCGACTTTCAGCAGTTTTTGCCGCGCTACGGCACCTTTGCCCTCGTTTACCGCGAGATACGCGAAAAATTGTCCGTTGATGCGCGTCACTGCCAGCACGGGAATCACCGGGCCTTCGTGCGTTCCCCAGATCACCCGGGTGCGCAACTGCTGGGCGATGCGCAGTTTGTCGCCAGGATTTTCAATCGTCGCTTTGGCCAGCACGGTTTGTGTATCGGTGTCTACCTGTGGCGAGATGAATGTAATTTTCGAAGTCGCTGCCACCGCTCCGGACTCGTCCAGCAACTCGACCAGCAATCCCATGTGCAGCGCGCGTCCGCGGTCCGCCGGCACGTAGATGTAGACTTCGAGTGCGCCTGGTTGATCCACGGTGGTCAGCAGCGTGGACACAATCACCCGGTCCCCCACGCGCACGGGAATGTCCCCCACGATGCCATCCATGGGCGCCGCCACCTTGTAATACTTCAATTCCACAGTCTGCTGGCTGACCAAATCCGAGAGCGATTTCAGTTGTGACACTGCCGAATCGTAAGTGGTTTGCGCGTTGTCCAAATCCTGCTTGGCCACCACCTTGGCGTCGTAAAGTCTTTGTTCGCGATCCAGCTGAACCTTGGCGTTGCGTACGGTCGCTTCCTGCGCCGCTCGCGCCGCGTCCTGGCTGTTGACAGTCGCTTCCTGTTTCAACGGATCGATCTGCATCAGTGGCGTTCCCGCATTTACATGGTCGCCGGACTTCACAAATATTTTGGTGATTTGCCCTTCCACCTGGGGATTAATGTTCGCCGAGCGGCGCGACTTCAGTATCGAGAGGTATTCCGTGGCGTCCGGTATTTTCACGGATGGCGTCACTTGCACTTGCACCGGAAACGAAGGCGGAGCTCCCGCGTTGGTATCGGCGCCCGCGCCCTTGCCACAGCCCACAACGCCGACCCCCACCAAGACGAGCAGCAGGGCGGACGCGACAAGGGCTTGCGCCGTGCGGTGATCGATGAGTTGGGTCGCCACGTCTGTTCGTCTAACTTCAATCCGGCTTGTTGAGTGCATACGTTTTGTAATCAACATGTTACGTTAGGCGGGAGGATTCGCAAAATTTCCCGTCCTTGTTAGACGCTCGGCGGCGTCAACCGTTACTTGGGGTGCCGCAAAATCCCGAAAGTGTAACGTGGCAGGATACTTCCCGCAATGGTTAAGGTTTTGGTTTCTGCTGGTAGCGTTCAAACATGGCTGTACCGATTTCTGAGCTGCTCGGCCAATGGCCACGGCGCTGTCCCTGGTGAGTCTGGTAAGAAGACAACTGGGCGGGGTCGGGTTGCACCACCCGCCCGCCCTTTAGGAACAGCAAACCCACCCTATCTGTCGGCATTTGCCTGACAAATGTGTCGGCCTCGCCGAGGATTTCCCACAGGCGCCTCATGGTCGCAGCGGGATCGATTTGTGGCTCGCTTGGAAGATCACGTAGCTCCCCTTCGGTATAGCGAGACACGCGGCGAATTTCATTGATGATGCCTTCCGGCGTAAATCCCAAGGCCTTGCCCGCGGCCGCCCATACCGCCGCGCCGAGCGGCAAAATACGATCATGGATCGTAACCAGATCGACGGCGTCACGAGGCTCGCGCCGCCCATAAGCCGCGCCGACTTTGTTGGTAGCCAGATCCACGGGATGTAACAGGTAGCCGAAAAGCTCGTCCGGCATGGTCGGAAAAAATCGATACTCGCTGTCCGCCACCCATTCCAGTCTGGTCGCTTCCTCGCCGCGCGAGGCCGTCAGCGAGTGAATACCAGGTTGCTGCCTGATCCACCTGACGCTGTAGTTGTGTTCGGCTAGCAGCGCGGCGTCTTGCAGCGCTGCCTCAGCCACCCGCGCCTCGCGATCATGAAAAATGTCGATGTCTCCGGAATACCGGGGCGCATCCCGATTCAGGGGCGTACTGCCAGCTACGTAGCTTTCCGGATCGCGGCTCTTGGCGAGGAGACGAAGAATATCCGACTGAATCTTAGACAGCGGCACGGCAGGCCTGCTCAATTTGTTCGGCCAAACGACGCGCCTCGAGATCCCCCTCGACCCGCAATGTTTCTGTAATGGCCAGTGCGTCTGCCGGCGTCGGATCCGGAAGGGCGCGGCGGCTCCACAGCGCGGAAACACCAAATTGCGCAAAGGCGCGGCGGTACAGCGTCGCATAGTCTTCCTGGGGTGTGGTGTGGTCGCCGGTGGTCATAAATTTCCGCCAACTCCTCTAGTAGAAGTCCCGGGGATCGATGCGCTTGCCGGATAGGCCCAGTTGCAGCACTTCCATTTGCTCCGGCCGGTCAAATACCTTCCCAGGGAAGAATCTCTTGGTCAGCACACGCACGCCGCCAAACGCCACGCCCAGCACCACGGCAATTAACATGAACACGCCGGTGCCAATAAAAATCTTCACCAACGTGCTGGTAATCGGCGGATCCGTCGCCGTGGTGCTGGGCTCGTTCCAGGTCACCTGCGTCTCGTAATTGATGGACTGTCGCAGCCTCGCCGCATACTTACTTGAACTCGGCGCCATCACGATGGAAAGCAGCGACCCTTTCCGCTCCAGTCCGCCAGTGGCATTTCCTCCCGGAATCACTCCGGTGAGGTGCCGCAAGTGCTGCTCCGCCAATTGGGGGTTCGGATAGGCAATCAGCAGCAGGCCGCCATGGTTCACTCCCGACTGATATTGGGCGACCAGCACCTCCGGCTCCGCGCCGGTGGCAAAACCCATTTCCGGTGCCAGCACCAAATATTCCGGGCGTCCTAGCGATTTCACGGCATTTTCGAATCCCGCCGCTCCCTGTGCATATTTCTGCGAGCCGTCCACCAAATCCTGCTCCGGCAGGTACTCGCGAATCGGCGGCAGGGGCGCAGGCTCAACCTTCTCTCGTAGCAACTTCACCAGCGCCTGCAGGTCGCCGTCGCCGACATTCTTGGCGTCATCCACACGCACCAGCAAGTCGCCCAGTTGCAACAATAATCTTTGCTCGTCCACCGCCGAAAGCCGCCCCGCCGTTGACGGTTTCATCCCCGGCTTCAGAGCCGCCGTATACGCTTCGTACGCGCCTGTAGCGTCGCGATATTCCGCAATGGTCAACGATACCTGCTGCTTCCCATCGCTGTATACGCGCGTCATCCGCTCGAGCAGCCCAGCTTCCGCGGCTACCGCCGCGCTAGAATCTGCGCCATCAGTCGCCTGAGAAGCTGGGCCCGTCGCACCCCACACACGAAACCGCTCGGGAAATGCGCGCACCACGCTCTTCGCCGCCGTGGGCGCTCCATTGTCGGCACACACTCGCAACGCCGCTCCGCCGAGCGTTCCCAAGATCACCGCGATAATGAACGTGAATCGACGCATGCCTGCACTCTATTAGACACCAGAACCCTGTTTCAAGTTACTCGTAACGTGGGTAGTGGGTCGGTTTCCGATTTTGCGACTTACCAGGACGTGACTGGCACCCCGGCGCACGGTGGGGCATAATACTCCGGCAGTAGCTTAAACATGCCAATCCTTGCAAAAAGCGCTAGACAAATTTGTGTGGCGGCGTTCGTTTTATCGCTTTTGACATTCGATCTTCGTGGGCAGAGCAGTGATATGTTCAAGTTCTCTAAGGAATCCCGGGAGGCCTTAGAGAAAAGAACCCTTGTGATTAAAGAGGAGATCGATGAATTAAAGTCCCATCCCTGGGCTGGTGAGTATCTGTATGGCAACGGACTCAGCAGTTTCCACCTAACTGTCGCGCCAGAATCCGGGTTTGCTTTTTATTCGCAGGGTTGCATTGGGATATATGGTTTCAATTTTGGGTCTGTTCGCAAGAATGGCACTCTCGAACTACTGCTCAAAGAGCCGCATCGCCCGGGTGACCCTTTTAGCATTTCACCCGAATTGATTCTAATCTCGTGGGGAGATCGCCACTATTTAGTGCCGCCCTCAGAAATCGTGGAGTTCGTGAATGCAATCAACGCCGGATTTGAGCCGCGTAAATCTGCATCAGGGCAGTTCTTCCTTAAGAAGGGGGATGAGCACAGGCCTGCGACAGGGAGCCCAAACATACCAACGGAGTATGCCGACTATTTATTAGAAAAGCCGATTGAGGGGAAAGTCTCGTCCGTCCGAGAAATACGTCATGAAGGCGAGAAGATGCGTAGTTCGGTGTTGCTAAATATAGGCAAGGCCCAAGGGGTGAGAGTAGACATGCGATTCTATCTTCAAGACTCATCGCGGTTTTACGCACCCGCAGTGATCACTGCTGTGAATGATTCCAACTCCGTGGCGGAACTAGTCCAATTCAAGGACTCACCACCACCCAATCCTGGATTGCTAGTCTCTACGCTTTCTTATCACAAGGAATTTGAGTGAACTCCTTAAGCGAACAGAATAGCTTTAGGCTCTAAGTCCTGGTAAACGCGCTAAACCGGAAACTGACCCACTCCCGCACTCCACAGGTCCGTGCCGCCCTGGTGGCAGTTCGTCGCAGACCGACAGCCACTAGGCGGTCACTTCTGATTGCTGGATTGTTCCACGGAAGGAGCGGCCCGCGGCCGCGCCGGCTTGCCCGGCTGATTGAACGCCACGCTGTTCAAACTCTCAAGATAACTCGACACGCCGGAGAAAATGCCTTCCGCCACGTGCTGGCGTTGCTCGGGCTTCTTCAAAAGTTGCTCATCGGCGGGATTGCTGAGGAAGGAGATCTCGGTGAGGATCGAAGGCATATCCGCGCCGATCAGCACCACAAAGGGCGCCTTGCGCACTCCGCGATTCTTAACAGTTTTCGCTGACTTCTGAATCTTGCTGGACAGCGAATTCTGCACGTCCTCGGCAAACTCCTTGGACTCGTCAATCTTTTCCGTGCGCGCAATCTGGCGCACCACGTCCTGCAAATCGTGAATGCCCTGCGAGCTGGTGGCATTCTCACGCGCCGCCACTTCCATGGCTTCCGGCGTGCCGCGCAAATTCAGGTAATACGTTTCAATCCCGCGCGCCGCATGATCCTGGCTAGAATTCGCGTGGATGGAAATGAACAGATCCGCCTTGGCCTGATTGGCAATATTGGTGCGCTCTTCCAAAGGAATAAACGTGTCGTCCGACCGCGTATAGACCACATCCGCGCCCGGTAATTTCTGCTGGATGATTTTCCCGAGCCGCAACGCCACATCCAGACACAAATCCTTCTCCATCAAGCCCGTCGGCCCAATCGTCCCCGTGTCGTGGCCGCCGTGCCCAGCATCGATCACGATGCGCCCGATCTTCAGTCCTAGCGTGCGCGTTAGTGTGGCCTGGCCGTCATGCGTGGCCGGTGGCGCCGTGGCCGGGCGAATCAGGTCCGGCTTGGTGCTGGCGTTGGTCACTTTCGCCGGTTTGGCGCGCGCACTCTTTTCGGTGACCACGCCGTTGCCCGCCACAGCACCAGCCGAAGGATTGGTATATTGACTCGCCGGTGCGCTGACTGGGGCCGTACTTGAGATGCGCTCGTCCACCGATGTCACCGGGGCAGGTCGATCGGCAGTCACCACCGTGCCGTCCGCACGAATGTCCGCTGACGTCCCAACGTCTTCTCGAGTATTCGCGCGAGCGTCTTCGGCAGGCAATGCCACGGGCATGGACGGCGGCGCTGGAGGCGGCATACGCGCATCATGCTTCAACTTCGCTGTGCGCACCGGCGCATCCGCGGGCCCCGTCGCCGGCAATGTACCGTACAAATCGATGATTAGTTGCGGCGGATTGCTGGAAAGGGAAGCGGTGTAGTCCTTCACGCCATTCACATCGAGCACCACGCGCACCACGCCCGCCTGATTCTGCGCCATGCGCACCGCCGTTAGCAGCCGCCCATCTACGGCTACCGTCGTTCGGGCTATTTCCGGGGTCAGCCGCGCGGCATGCAAGTCAAAAAATATCCGCTCCGGATTGCTGATGCGCGCCGAGGAGTACTGCACGCTGCCTTCGAGGTCGATC
>DATFYV010000225.1:0-11195 GCA_035314845.1 Candidatus Acidiferrum sp. | reverse complement strand
AAGCCATCGATGCCCGCGTCAATCAAAAAGCATTTAAATCCCGCCACACCCGCTGTCGCCAATTCCTCGATATGCTCCTGATTGTCGCGGACTACTCCGCCCCACAGCGCCCAGTCCACGCGGCTGGAGGCCCGCGCCGCCCCCCGCTTGGCCTCCAAGGCCGCAACGGTGGTCGTGGCCGGCAAGGAATTCAACGGCATATCTACCAGCAACGTGTAACCGCCAGCAGCCGCAGCCCGCGTCCCGGTAAAAAATCCCTCCCAGTCCGTGCGCCCCGGTTCATTCATGTGCACGTGCGAATCCACCAGTCCGGGCAGAATCGCGCAGTCCCCAAAATTCTCGGTGGCCGCTTCGGAAGGCACTTCGCCAATCTCTACCACGTTGTGAATGCGTTCATCCTCAACAAGCACACCCGCAGGACGCACTCCCTGCGGCGTGACCACGCGTTGCGACACCAGCGCCCGAATCGTCAATTCTCCTCAGAATTGCTGGTTAGTGAAGCCTTGTAGCGGCCGTGCTTTAGTCCCGGCCTCGCAATGTTGTGTAGGTGCCGGGCTTCAGCCCGACAGTTGTAGGGGCGTGCGCAGCGAACCGCACTGCAACTTGCCCGCACGCCCAAATCACAACGCCTAATTCCGGAAGCGGCACATCGCTGCAAAATCTAACCGCCCGCAGCCTTCCGCGCCTCCGCCGAATCATAACTCTCCCCGTAAATCGCCGGAACCTTGCCGCCCATCGGCCGCAAATACGTGGAGAGCTGCCCGCGATGATGAATGCTGTGACTGTTAGAAAACCCGTAATACATCACCGCTGGCAACAGAAACATCCCGCGAAAATCAATTGGTTTCGCCAACTGCTCGCCAGACAACTTGCTCACCGCCGCGAAATCCTTCTCAAACCACTCCCCATACAATTTCGCTATGTCCGCGGAGTTCTTCACATGCTCCGGCCGGTGATTCGGCGTAAAATCAAACGCCCCCGCCGCAATCCCGCTCAGGAAGCGATGCTCCGCGGCCACAATATGCCACGCCAATTCCAGTGCCGACTTGGCCACCGGCTCCGGCCGCCAATCTCCGTTGTTCAGGGGAATTGCCTCAATCACCCTTCGCGTCGTCGCCTGCTCATTCTTTAGCGCAGGCAACGCCATCATATTCAGTATCAAAGTCGCTTGTTCCGGCTGCAATGTGGTCATCGTCCGTGTCCTCCGTAACGCAATCAGTTACCGCGCAAAGATTGTCTCTCATTCCCTGCTCCATGGAAACGCCTACATTTTTCGACCTGCCCGTTTACCAGGATGAATCCCCCGATTGGCGGCTCTTACTGCGGCTGTGCTGTAGAAGCCATCAGCGCATAGTAAATCGCACCAGAAACAAAAAAGCCCACGAACCACGCGTAGTCGTACAGAAAGCGCACCGCAGGAACGGCAAGTCCAACCAGCGCAACCGCGATACCCATCACCAGCGCGAGGATGGCTCTTCCATTGAACCCATCTCCGTATTCGTACAGGCCGCCACGGCGATACAGATCCTCCAGGACCAATCGCCGCCGCCGCACGATGTAGTAATCGCAGATCATGATCCCCGCAATCGGCCCCAGCAACGCCGAACATCCCACCAGCCACCCGAAAATATACGAACTAAAATCCGCCAGCAGCTTCCACGGCATCATGCAGATGCCCACCACCCCGGTGATCAGCCCGCCGATACGAAACGAGATGAGGCTCGGCCGCAGGTTGGAGAAATCGTTCGACGGCGAAACCACATTGGCCGCCACATTGGTGTTCAGGGTGGCCAGCAGCAAGGCGATCAGCGCGATGAACGCCACCAGCGGTTGATTGAACCGGCTTAGCAGCGCCACCGGGTCCCAGATGGCCTCGCCAAATAGGATCGCCGAGGCCGAAGTCACCGCCACCCCAATAAACGAGTACAACGTCATCGCCGTCGGCAAGCCCAGCGCCTGCCCAACCATCTGCGCCCGCTGCGATTTCGCGTAGCGCGTGAAATCCGGAATGTTCAGCGCCACGGTGGCCCAAAAGCCCACCATCCCGGTCAGCGCCGGAATGAAGAAACGCACAAATTCCGCGGTCGACCGAAACTTGCTCGGCGTGTGCAGCACCGGCCCGAATCCGCCGGCTTTGTGCGTAATCCAAAATAGCAGCAACAGTCCCACGCCGAGCATAAAAGGCGCGCCAATCCCTTGCAGAATCTTGATCGTCTCGATCCCCCGCCACACCACCGCCATATTGATGGCCCAGAACGCCAGAAAACAGATCCACACCATTCCATGCACGCCAGCCGCCCGCGGCCACACAATCCGCAGCATCGAGAAAATCGCCGCCCCGCCAATCCAGCATTGAATGCCAAACCATCCGCAAGCCACCAGCGCCCGCAGCACCGCCGGCACGTTGGCTCCGCGCACCCCAAACGAAGCCCGCACAAACACAGGAAACGGAATCCCGTACTTTGCGCCAGCATGCGCATTCAGCAGCATGGGGATCAGCACAATCAAGTTGCCGAGAAAAATTGTGCCCACCGCCTGCAGCCAATCCATGCCCCCGGCGATCAGCCCCGAGGCCAGCATGTACGTGGGAATGCACACGCTCATGGCCACCCACAGCGACGCATAGTTATAGGTGCTCCACGAGCGCTTTTCAGGAGGAATAGGAGCGAGATCAGAGTTGTACAACGATGGATCGTACAGCGATGCGTCCGTCTGCGTGAGCTGCATCAATGGTCTCGAGTTGCGTCTCCAGCGGGGGCGAGCACGCCAAAATTCCAGCGGAGCCCTTCCCCGCTCATTTCTTCAGCGCCTTCGCAATCGCCGCTTCCGCCAGCGGCGCCATCACCGCATACCCCGCCGCGTTCGGATGCAAGCCATCCTCGCTCAACTCCCGCTTCAAAAACCCCGCGTCATCCACAGTGGCCGAAAAATAATCCAAGTAGACTTCGTGGTGCTCCGTGACGTATTTCTTGATCCAGGCGTTCAACTCCAGAATTTTCGCCGGCGGCCGCCCGTTCGTCTTGTTCAGCGGCTTCCCTTCCGCATTATGTCCGTAATCGCTCACGGGCAACACCGACGCCATCACCACGCGAATCCCATTCGCCTTCGCCAGCTCCGCCATGGACTGCAAATTCCCTTCAATTTCCTCAACCGCCATGGGCCCGGTGTTCCCGGCCAGATCATTCGTCCCCGCCAAAATCACCACCGCCTTCGCCCCCAGCGCAATCACATCCGGCCGGAAACGAATCAGCATCTGCGGCGTGGTCTGCCCGCTGATCCCGCGGTCCACGTACGGCTTCCCGGGAAAGAATCCGCCAAAGCGTGAATCCGCCCACGCATCCGTGATCGAATCGCCCATAAACACCACGCGCTTTTCCCCCTTGGCCGGTACCACCAGGCGCGCGTTGGCCTCGCGGTAGCGCGCCAAGTTCGCCCAATCCTGCAACGTCTTGCGCGCCTCGCCTAGTTTCGTTGTGGCCGCCTCCAGTTGCGCCTTGGTTTCCGCTAACTCCGCGGCGCTGCCTGCGCCCGCACCCTGCGCCGCGCTTTGCGAATCCGTCGGCGATTGTCCCGCCGCCGTGCGCGCAAACATCATCAAGAAAAACGCCACCGCCACAAATGTCCCACCCAGCAAAACTCTCCGCCGCATCCTCTTCCCCCTGTACTGCGCTTCCGCCCTGTACGAAGTGTCGTATTCAGCACCTGTACTCTGGTACCGATGCTCTATGGACCGTCGAACATCCTACCGCGAGAATGCAACTGTAGGCGGAAATTAAAACTCGCTAACGCACTTCACTGAGGGAAGGCTCGCAACCATGAACACCAAACTGAAGATTTTCGGGGCCCTCGCAGGACTAGCTCTCGTACCCGCAACCCCGGCCCTGGCGCAACAGGCTTCCGCGGCTCCGCAACCCGCGAAAGAATGGGTCCGCTGCCGCGCAGTTACCAGCGTGCCCATGACCGCCGACGCCGAGCAGGCCCTGCCCATGCAAATCACCGGCACGCTGCCCTGCGGCGCCGAAGTTGCCGTGCTCTCCGACGTCGAGGGCTACACCATCAACGTCCGCACCGCCGACGGCCACACCGGCTACGTCGCGCGCATGTACCTCACCGCCATTCCTGCCCCCGCGGCCCCCAAGCCGGTTACCTCCGCCGCTGTGGTGGGCAACATCGCCCGCTGGACCAGCGGCGGCCCCGGCAGCGATCAATTCTTCAGCGACGACTCGCTGGTGGAATCCCTCACCGTAAATGGTGTAACCGTGCAGGTCACCTTGACCGACACCGGCTGGAAGCTGCGCGCCAACATCGCCGTGGCCAACGACAGCCCCGAGTCCGTCTTCGTCAATCCGGCCAAGTTCGGTTTGCAGGAATTCGCCCCCACGGTTCGCGCCCTGGCCTATCAGGACCCCAAGGCCATGGCCGCCTCAGTTTCTCACGGGGTGTTGTGGACCAGCGTCAGCGCCACCACCCCTGGCGCCTCGGCGCAATACTCTAATCCCGCGTCGGCCGTGAACGTCTCCTACACCACGCCCTTCGTCAGCACCCAAACGCCCAACTACCTCGTCCCGGCGCAGACCGCGGAACTCGACGCCGCCAAGCACGACGTGGACCTCACCGCTGTCCGCCAAATTCACAACACCGCGCTGCGCGAGGGCACTCTCGCCCCCGGAACCAAAGCCGCCGGCGCCGTGTGGTTCGAACGCGACAAAAAAGCCCAGCAGCTCGTCCTGCACGTGCCCGTCAACGGCACCATCTTCGAATTCCCGCTTTCCTTCAACCACAACAACTAACCATCCGCCGCACTGCGCGGCCGCGCACCGCTCCACCCCGCCCCGTTCGGTTTGCCCCCAGGCCGAACGGGGGTTTTTCTTTCTGATGGCCACCAACTCGCTGGTGCAGATCACCGACCCGTGCTGCCCGAATGAGCCGGAAAAGCCCAGCTCAACGTAGCCGGTCGAACTCCTGCAGGGACCGCGAAGAGCCGCCCTTCGCTTGCTAGAACGCTTATATGGGTTAGGGCTTGTGTTTAACAGCCGTTAACCGGGCGTACATTTTTGGCAGGCATAGTTTCAGACTCGGCCCGATGCCACCATCACCGCGCTCCGGAAAGGTACTCGTGTGACCACAACCCCTGCAAGAATCGCCGACCGCAACCAAACAGCCACGCAGGGCCTATCTGCGGCGCGCTGCCCGTTGTGCAAGACATGGGGCCGCATGAAAATCGAGCTGGAAGAAGCCGAAAAGCGGCTGCTGCGCTGTCCCGTGTGCCGTGTGGCGTTCGTGGATCCCCTGCCGAGCCTGGACGCGCTTACCGAGGACTTCGTCGAGCGCCATATCACCAACGAGAAGCGCCTGGAAAAATTCGGCAGCAGCCGCGACCCGGTCCTCAAAGCCGTTTCCAGCACAATCTCCCGGCAGTCGCCCCAGGGCGCGAAAATTCTGGATGTGGGCTGCGCCGGCGGCTATTTTCTGGACAAATTCTTGTCAGCGGATCGCTGGGAGAAATATGGCGCGGAGGCTTCGCGCTTCGCTTCGGAGGCGGCAGCCAAAAAAGGCATAACGATGTGGCAGGGCATGTTTGCTTCCCTGGATTTGCCTGCCAGTTTTTTTGACGTGGTGACGGTGCTAGACGCCTTTTATTACTTTCGCGAGCCGCAGCGGGATCTGGGCATCATCCGAAAGACGCTGAAACCCACAGGCACCCTGTGGATCGAGGTGCCGCTGGCCGAGACGCAGATTTGGCGAAGTAGTTCGGCGATCGCGCGGACTCTCAGCCGCTCGGCCCGGGCGCTTTTTGCCACCAACCAAGTTTTTTATTACAATCTTGCTTCCCTTTCTTACCTGTTAAAAGAGACCGGCTTCCGGATGAGCGGAGCGACCCCGGTACCCCCTGTCCGGCATCCCAGCCGTAACGCCAATCTGCTGTACGGGTCGTTTTATGGCGCTTCGCGCGTTTGCTGGGCTTTGTCGCTGCGGCACCTTAATTTCGGCCCAAACATTCTAGTAAAGGCCGTCCCTGCGGCTTAGTTAGTTGTCGACGCGGAAGGCCAGGCACGCTGGGCTCCCGACGGGCGCCGCCGAGGCGGTGATGGTAAAGCTTTTTCCGGGGATCTTGGACGTCACGCTATAAGTACGCCCCATCGCGGTGTTGCAGGTGACCGGCACGTCGTACTTCGGGCCGAGGGTCAGGTCCTCACTAACGAAAATCCTGCTGCCGGCATTCACGAACGTGTCTAGAATCGTGACGGACGTGGCGTCCGCGGCTATCACTACAGTTCCCGAGCCAAGCTGCGCCAAATGTCCGTCCACGTCTACCCCCGAGTTACAAAACGCTGGGGAGACACTAACGTTGCAAGGGTCTCCGAGCAGAGTGATGTTGTGGCCATGCACATCATAGGGACCGCTCTGCGCAATGTCATTGGGGCCGAGGATTCCGCCGTAAGTACCGCCAGTGAGGAAGTTAGACACAGGGTATTCCGCTAGTCCGCGCACGCTGGCCAATTCGCAGTGTCTGAAATGATTTCCCGAAATGGCGAATCCATCCACTTGTTGAAGGTCGACGCAAAAGTTCGACTGGAGGGCGCCCGGGCTTTGAATGTCAGACTCGATGCTGGCACCGTGAATGGACAGGCCGTGGACCCGAATCGGACTTCCAGAGCCATAGTCCAGACCGGCTCGAATCTGAACGGCATTGCCGCTGTAGGTTCCACCGGAGACCTCCACACCATTGACCGTAGAGATTAACGCGGCCGCCAATCCAATTTCCCAATTCCGCACCGTGCAGCCGGCGCAGGTAAAACCCGAGCTATCGACTTCGATCCCCACCCCTGCTGAACCATCCAGCGAGCCATCGAATAGCGTCCCGTGGAAACTCCAGCCATCTGAATTTGGCCTGATAAGCACGCCATAATTCACGATCTTTCCTGGGTACCCGGCGATTGGCGTTGCTGGTCCAGCAATGACCTCTCCACCAAAGAAGTTGACATCGTTGTTGGGGTTATCGCCGAAGGTCTCCAGCCCGAAGTTGGAGCAGCGCCTGATCTCCACGTCGTCAAACTCCGAATTAGTCAGCCCATCGAGCTTCAGTCCGACAGTGAATCCAGCCGCGTTTCCCGGTGGATTGTCCGGGCCGCAGGCGAAAACGATATTGGAGATTTTGCGGTGCCGCACGATATGGTTTCCGTCACCGAACTGCATGATGCTGCCGGTGAGACCCGCGCCCGCGAGAAACGTGACGCGTCCATAGCCTAGATACGTAATTCCGGGAGCGGAGAAGGAGGGAGCCATGGCGTTCGTGTCGAGGATCTGCGTTTGGATGAGGTAGCAACCAGTTTGGAAAAACAGCACACCCCCAGCGCCGGAGACCCCGGCGATGGCGCTGTTGATGGCCGGGCCGGCGTCCTTGGTGCAGGTGGGATCGGCACCGTAAGTATCCACGACATCGATCCAAGTCGTGGGCGCGGTCGCATTTGTCCCCACAGCAGCGAGCAGCGTCAGCACGGCTAGCAGCATAACTTTCAGAGCACGTTCCATGGACACACCTCTACTTTCCGATGCAGATATACGTCAGGCCATAAGCGTATGCGTTGAGGGGCGACCAGCTCGTCGAGTTGTTGTCGATAAACCACTGGTACACCAAATGGCTTCCATTATTGGAAATTTGCTTGGAGACGCCGTGCGGGGCAAACACGCCGTTGATGGCCACCAAATCACTGGTGCAGACCACCGACCCGTGCTGCCCGAAGGATCCCGAAAAGCCCAGCTCCACGTAACCGGTCGAGCCTGGTTGCGTGCCAGTGTTGATGATGATCATCCCAGCCGTATCCGTGGAGTCGGAATCCAGCGTGCAACTCGCACCGTTGCCCCAGGCTCCGGCCAGGCCGCACGCGGGATTGGGTCCGTTAGTGTTCAGGCGGACGATGGTGGTCTCCCCGGCGATGCCCGCGCCATCCGGGTTGTTCACCCCACCGATCGCGGCAGCCGTTCCGAGGCTAACGGTCTGATACTGACCCTGGACGAAGCCGATTTGTTGGTCCGGGGCTTCACTGACGATGAAAAAATTGTGGTTGCCATCGGGTGCGCGGTCCACGCCAATCTCAAATTCATCCTGTTGCTGCGTACCAGGCAGCGGGACGCAGGTAGTTAAGTTGGTAGCATCGCAATGGGAATCGAACATAATCCCGCCACGGCGCGTATTGCCATTGCTGTCGTGGATGACGATTTGGTCGAACGGAAAGGTATCCGTGGGGCTGTTCCAGATTTCCACCGTGCCCGGGCTCGGGGTGCTGCCATTCCCCGGCTCGTTGGGCCAAATGTATCCGGACGGAATGTTGAAGGCCAGCGTGGTCGTGGCCAGCCCCGTCAGAAAGCGGGCGCGCTCCGAGCCGTCCACCATGATGGGGAAGTCAAAGGGCGTAGCGGTGCCAATGCTGTGCACGCTGCTTACGGTATTGCCCCCCAGCAGCCAACTCGTGCTGGTTCCGGCGGCGTTAGACACCGCTTGGCTGACCGGGTGGGCAACCCCGCCGGAGGATGAGGATAGAGCGGACGAGGATAGGGCGGATGAGGATACGGCCGCTGCGGCCGCGGAGGCGTCTCCCGCGGAGACGCACGACAATGCAGCTCCGCAGGAGAATACGATGTTGGAAATATAACGCCGCTCGATCCTGGTAGCCTCATCCCCAAACTGCATTATATTTCCGGCTAGGCGGGGGCCGGCCTGGAAGGTGACGCGTCCGAGTCCCTGATAGGTGATGCCCGAGGCGGCGGCGCCAGCCTTGGTGTTGATATCGACGATGGGAGTCTGAATCAGGTAGCAGCCCGCGCGAAACACGAGCGTCGTTCCAGGTGCAGTGACCGCGGCGATGGCGTCGTTGATGGCTGGCCCCGAATCCCTCGTGCACGTGGGGTCAGCCCCGTAGGCGGCGACCACATCAATCGAACCCGGCGCGCCCGGGTTGCGAGAGTTTGTCCCAGAGCTTATACCAGAGTGTGGCCCGGAGTTTGTCCCAGAGTTTGTCCCAGAGTTTGTCCCAGAGTTTGCGGCCGTGGTCGTGACCGCGGGCAATGCCAACACCAATGCGCCAGCTGCAAGTGCAATGCTCGCTGCAAGTTTCATGGAACTCTCTCTCAAAGTTGGGATCGCGCCACCGCCGGCATTCGAACGCGGCGGCGCGCTTACGTTATTTCACAGCACGGCGACCTGCTTCTCGATGGTTGGATGACTTGCGGGCCGCCGGGCGGGCGCAGCTCGCTCCCGCAATGTAGTGCTGCTACATTACCGCCGCGTAACGGACAGATGAAATGCCTGCCATCCCCAGCCCTATCCCCGTCCAAGCCACGAACGCCCGGCCATGACCGTAACTACATAGTTACTAAATTTACCATATAACTCTTTGCGAATCAGCATCTTGCTATCATACTGAGCGCAAGGGACTTTAACCCCCTTTCCGCTCAGTATCATATGAAATTCGATGTGGGCCTCGCGCTCCGCTTCACCCACCGCGAACAACCCCACGCCTCCCCAGCATTTGACACAACAACCCGTCTCGCCGTAAAACTATTCCAGTCGCGCACGCACCCCGCGCGCCGGTCTCAACAGCTACAACGCGGCCACCCGCGCCACTTCTAACCGAGGAGCAATTCCATGGGCAATCGCGACGCACGAGGCAGAGAGAAGAAGAAACCCAAAAAGGCCGTGGCCAAGAACAACGCACCGCCGCCGCGCGTAGCCTACAAGCCGGTGGCGCCAACACCAACGCCCGCGCCTTCACCAGCAACGACGCCAAAGTAAATCGCACACAGGCGTACATCTCTGACGGAACACGACTTAGCCGACCGACTGCATGGTGGCTACCACTTCCGGGATGTCGATGCGGATGATGGTTCCCTCCCCCGGGCGGCTCTGGATTTCCAGATGAAAATCCGCGCCGTACAGCACGCGCAGGCGTTCGCGCACGTTGCTCAGGCCGATGCCTTCCACGTACACGTGGGGCATTTTTTCTTCCGTGATGCCAACGCCGTTGTCTTCGATCTCGATGTGCAGCCGGCCGTCGCGCTGCGTGGTGCGCAGCTGGATTTTGCCGCCTTCGAGTTTGGGTGCCAGTCCGTGCTTCAGGCAATTTTCCACGATGGGTTGCAGCAGCATGCTGGGAACGAAGGTCTCCAGGGTGTCGTCGTCTAACTGCTTGATAATGTCCAGGTTGTCGCGCCCAAAGCGCGCCACTTCGATGTCCAGATAGTTGTCGATGAATTCGAGCTCCTCGCGCAAGGGCACGAAGGTCTCGTGCTTACGCAACAAGCGGCGCAAAATATTGCTGAGCTTGAGGACCACGCCGCGCGCGGTGTCTGGATCAAAACGAATCAGCGCCGAGACGGTATTCAGCGTATTAAATAAAAAATGCGGATTGATCTGGCTGGAGAGCGCGTCCATGCGCGCTTTCAGCAGCAGTTGCTGATGGCGTTCCAGGTTCATTTCGATGCGCGTGTTGTTCCAGATTTTTAGCGGCGCAGCCACGGACATCAGCGTGGCGATCACCGTCAGGCCCAGCCACCAGTCCCAATGCGGGTCGATGGCAAAAAGCCATTTGGGCTTGGTCGCCGCCACCAGCGCGACGCGACCGAGCTCCAAGCCTACGCAAGCCATCAGCGGCGCCATTTCCCAGAACAGTTCGGCGCGGGTGAGCAGCCGTACCACGGCCTTCGGAATATTCAGAAACGTAAATGGCCCGAAATTCCAAAGGTCTTCTTTATTCGGGATGGCTTGCCGAATTACGCCCCCAAGTAACCCAGCGAATGCCGCTGCCGGCATGGCCAGCCATTCGTGAAAAATGAGCGCAGGAATGGTGATGATGGCACCGCCGATAGGGCCAACGACGCGTCCACCGAGCAGGCCCATCAAAAACGCACCTTCCAGCGAGAGATCGGCGAAGCGGTATTGGTAGCCGACCAAGCGGAGCGTGACGCCCACAATCAGCGGCGGGGTCATAAACAACATCAGTTTTAACTTCTGGTCGGGATCGCGTTCTTCGGTGAACAGTACGCGGCGGAAGGTGTTCCAGCGTGCCAGCAGCGCGGCAATGGAGGCCGCAACGCCCACTTTAAGCAGCAGCGTGAAGAGCAGATCGCGAACGGAAGTGGCGGCGTCCATTTTTGTGCTCCATGAGTTTACCGCGATGTGCGGAAGTGCGGGAGGT
>DATFYV010000224.1:0-5260 GCA_035314845.1 Candidatus Acidiferrum sp. | reverse complement strand
CGGCGACGTCGATTACATCGACAGCGCGGGCATCGGCGAAATGGTCACCGCCTACACCGCCGTAAAAAATCGCGGCGGCGAACTCAAACTTCTCAACCTCACCAAAAAAGTGAAGGACCTGCTGCAAATCACCAAGCTGTACACCGTCTTCGACGTGCACTCCGACGAAGCCGCGGCCATCAAAAGCTTCAGCTGAGACGCGCGATGTCCGGCGTTCTAGCGACCGCCTTCAATTTGCCCTGCCGAACGAACGTCTCCGCAGCGCAAGCGAAGCGCGCGAATTTTGTAGCAGCCGCCTTCTGCTTGTCCCGACGCAGCAAGAAAGGCGGACACTTTGCGGCTCTCCCATGACGGAAACGTCGCTCTCTTCCTGGATTTCTTCGCACGCGGCCGAACTGGGTTTTGATTTATGCGGCGTTGTCTCCGCACAAACATTTCCCGAGTTGGCCAACACCGAAGAATGGCTCAAGCGCGGCTACGCCGGCGAGATGCAGTACCTGCGCGACGCGCGGCGCAGCGATCCACAAGCCGCCATGCCCGGCGTACGCAGCATCATCGTCTGCGCCCTGAATTACAACACCGCTCATCCGCGTTCCATCCATGCGTTGCCGCAAGGCGTCGCAAGTGACGCAACGACTCCTGACGCAGCGAACGATTCGCCGCGCGGCTGGATTTCCCGCTATGCATGGGGAACTGACTATCATCTTGTTCTCCGCGAAAAGTTGCAGCTGCTAGTGGATGCGCTGACGCAACACTGCGGCGAATCGTTCGCTGCGCGCATCTACGCCGACACTGGCCCGGTGCAAGAGCGCATCGTGGCCAAATACGCGGGGCTCGGCTGGCTCGGCAAGAACACGCTGCTGCTGAATCAGCAGATTGGTTCGTACTTTTTTCTCGGCGTGATTCTCACCACGCTGGACATTCCGGCGAGTCTTGGCGAAGCGGCGCCTCCGCCGCGCGATCTTTGCGGCAGTTGCCGCCGCTGCCTCGACGCCTGCCCCACCGGCGCGTTCGTCGCGCCCTACGTTATGGACGCTCGCCGTTGTATTGCCTATTTGACCATCGAACTGCGCGGCGGCATCCCGCAGGAATTCCGCGAGCCGATGGGTGCGCACGTTTTCGGGTGTGACATTTGTCAGGATGTCTGTCCGTGGAACAATCGCGCGCCCGTTACTCAGGCCGACGAATTCCAGTCGCGCACTATCCCACCATCGTCCGAGGACCTGAGCTCTGGCGCGGCACATCCCGCCGCGCACTCGCTCTATCTTCCCGAGTTGGAGTGGCTTGCTAGCATGAGCGAAGAGGAGTTTCGTGACGCATTCCGCGACAGCCCAATTAAGCGCACCAAGTGGCGCGGCATGGTCCGCAATGCCTGCATCGCTCTGGGCAATACGAACTTGGCGCTAGATTCGGAGGTCCGCGGCCGAGTGGTGTCCACGCTACAGCGCCTGTCGGAATCTGCCGATATTCCGGTTGCCGAATCTGCCCAATGGGCCCTCTCGCGCATCCAATTGCCGGAGTCAAATCCCGCCCCCGAGCTGGACGTACGCGGAAGCTCGCATGCGAAATAGTCCGCGGAAGAGCTGGGTATGGCCGCAATGGCGCGTTAGGTTCACAGCGCGGGTATCGGTATAATTGGCCCCGCATCAAACAGCTCGCCGCGCCACGGGAGTTGTTATGAACCGCCGCAAGTTTCTGTTCAACACTGGCATCGTCGGCGCAGGATTGCTGGGAAGCCGGAACGCGGGCACCGGCCTTTTGCACGCTGAAAAAATTTCAAACTACACACCGGAGGAGAAACCCATGGCTTTTACCGTACCGTCTTTGCCGTATGCATTCGACGCATTGGAACCATCCATCGACGCACGCACGATGGAGATTCACCACGACAAGCACCACGGCGCGTACGTCACCAATCTGAACAAGGCGCTCGACGGGCACGCGGATCTGCAGTCCAAATCCATCGACGAGCTGATGAAGAATCTGGACGCCGTGCCGGAGAATATCCGCACCGCGGTGCGCAACAACGGCGGCGGGCACTGGAATCACTCGCTGTTCTGGACGCTGATGAAGAAGGGCGGAGGAGGAGAACCTAAGGGCGATCTGGCAGCGGCCATCAACTCTTCCTTCGGCTCCTTTGCGGGCCTTCAAGAGAAATTCGCGGCCGCGGGACTGGGACGCTTCGGTTCGGGATGGGCTTGGCTGCTAGTCCGCGACGGCAAGCTAGCCATTGATTCCACGCCCAATCAGGACACGCCGTATCAACTCGCGGCCGTTGGCAAAGCAGTCATCGGGATCGACGTTTGGGAACACGCCTATTACTTGAAGTATCAGAACGTGCGTGCCGATTACATCAAAGCCTGGTGGAATGTCGTGAATTGGGACAAGGCCAGCGAACTTTACGCGGCAGCAAAATAAGGCTGCTGCGCGTAGTCGCCAAGAAGCCAAGTGAGCAAAACAAAAAGAGCCTGCCCTTTTCGGGCAGGCTCTTTGTATCTCGAACCCACTGGCCGCAGCCTAATGGCTGCGCTGTCTAGCCCAGCAACTGCTGGCGCTTGGGCGCCAACGGCATAATTGCGGGCTTGCGGGGCATCGCTGAAAGGCTCTGCGCCGTTTGTCCCACCGCTGAGTAACTGCGCGTCTCGCGGGTGGCTTTGGCCAGGTTCAACGGTAGCGGCGTAGCCGTCTGGCGCGAGGCTTCCTGCACCAATTCCATGCGGCCGCGTACGCGGAACTTCGCCAGCAGCGAAGATACGTGGAACTTCACGGTGCGTTCGGAAAGATTCAGGGTGGCGCCGATTTCCTTGTTGGAGAGGCTGCGCACCACTCCGCTGAGCACTTCGTCCTCGCGTCGGGTGAGCTTCACGCGGCCGTTCACGGACTGCCCGGCCTGTAGTAATTTTGCGGCCTTCTCGTTCAATTCCTCCAGGTGATCGCTTTCCGCCTGCACCAGCACGACATAATCCGTTGGCACTTGTCCGCGGATCATGCAATGCATGGCCAGCAGCCCGGCGGCCTGATCGACGGGCAATTGGCCATCCGGCCCAGCTTCCACGTGGAAGTGCGCTACGCCGGTGTTGCGTTCATAAAAAAAATAAAGATCGCGCTGAAACTCGCGATCCTGGCTGGTCATCTGACGCGTCGGTTCATCTCTGCGGATCAACTTCACAATGCACCCCTCCGTAGCCAGCTTCGTGAAGCGCGAAGCTCCCTGATGGATTTTGATGAAATCCCGCCTCTCGAATGACGGAAATTCCCAATTCGGCGACGCCTCGGTCAATGTGCCAAGCTGAGGGCCAGCAACAACTCGGTTGAACCAACACTCAGCCAAAGACTAGCTAAGGTCGTACCAAGATGGAGGAGGAGCTATGTGTCTTGTTGCCCGAACAGTGCCACCGAACTGCAAGGCGGGGTGCATCTTTTCTGCCGAACGAGAAAGAATTTACAAACCGCTCAAAAAAATGTACTTAGCAGGATTTGGAGAGGCGCGCGAGGGGGTGAGAACGGTAGGAATTGCACGAAGCGAGAAATTTTTCCCTTCGCTAATCGATACTGAGAGGGCTATAACCTGTGGAAAACACGGGCTTTTGTCACGGTTCGTTCACACTCGAACGGTTCGCCTTACGTAATGATCCGTGTCTGACCTTGACCCTGCAACTCGTACTGAATGCCGCGCCAGCGTAGTTTGCGCGTGAGGATGGAGTGCACGAAATTGGCCAGGTACAAAAACGGCACCAGCAGATTCACCACGATATAGATCCAGGATTGCTCACCGATCTGCTTCCGCCATGCAGGCAACGCCTCTGTAACTCCCACCACGCGAATGGCGCCGCGAATGGCCGAGAGCAACAGCGGCAGGAGGGTCAGGGTGGCCAGGTGAAACGCCGGGCGGGTGGCCACGACGTCGACCAGCGTCAAATACGCGCCGAGCAGCAGCGTTACGCAATACAGAAAGTGCGTTAGCGCCGCCAAGCGCCAGATGTTTTCGGCGTAGATCCGGGTGATCAGTACCTGGCGGTTGGTAAATTCCAGCAGCCCGGCAAAATCCGTCTGCACGAAGGACGGCGTCAGGCACTCCGGCAAGAACAGAATGGGACGGCCGGTGCGTTCGAGGGCCTTGGTCATGGAATAGTCGTCGCTGATGGAGCCTTGCCACCATTCAAGAACGCCAGCCTCTTCAAACATTTTGCGGCGCACCGCGGTGCCGCCGCCCCAGCAGAAGTTCGGGCCGTTTTCCGTCAGCATGGTGATCACCGGAGCGTTCCACGCGGCCAGCAGAACGGTGGCCAACCCGTTGTTGTTGGGCATGAACCAGCGCATCGTGGTGCTCGCCGAGAAGCGCCCATCGTTCAGCGGAGCGACCATGTGGTGCAGCCAGGTCTTCCCGGGGCGCCCGTCGGAATCGGTAAATACTAAAACCTCAAATTCCGGCGGCAATTGCTCGATGGCCGCGCGCAGATTGTTGATTTTTTCTGAGCAACCTTCCGGCGGACCGGCGATGACCACGTGGGCTTTGGGCTTGGAATTGGCGGCAACGCGTTTGACGATGCTGGCCGCCGGATCATTCTCCGAGGCCAGGATGAAAAATAACTCGAAGTTCTGGTGATCGAATTCGGTGAGGGCCACCAGATTGCGCTCGAGGCCGGCTTCCACACCCTTGCAGGGGCACAGCACGGCCACGCGCGGGGCATGAAATCCCGGATCGGTGCGCATGCGGCGGCGCACATAGTTCAGCCATTGCAGGGCCTGCCAGATTAAGTACAGACCGCCGGCAATCTGCAACGCCGATAATAGGTAGAAGAAGGTCTCCACGCTTCCCCGAGAATAGCAGAGGAAACTTGCTCGCCAACCGCGTTGTGAGCGGGTAGAATCGCACCCGTTAACGTCATTTTGGAAAATCAATTGGGAGGAAGCTGGCTATGAACGGCCGCGTGGACTCAGCAATGGTGACCTCGGCACTGGAACTGCCGGGTTATCGCATCGTTCGGAATTTTGGGATCGTGCGCGGCATCATCGTGCGCTCGCGCAGCGTGATCGGCAACCTGGGGGCCGCATTGCAGACGATCGTGGGCGGCAACATCACCATTCTCACCAATCTGTGCGAGAAGACGCGCGAGGATGCTTACGAACTAATGCTGCTACATGCCGCGCAGCACGGCGCTAACGCGGTCATCAGCATGCGTTACGACGCTACGGAAGTCATGCAGGGCGTGACCGAAGTGCTGGCGTATGGCACGGCGGTGCAGGTGGAGCGCATTCC
>DATFYV010000223.1:0-4717 GCA_035314845.1 Candidatus Acidiferrum sp. | reverse complement strand
TACAAAGAAACCATCTTGACCTTTGCGCCCAAATCCACGGGCGCCACGGAATACAAGAAATTGGCTTTGGAGGTTATCCATCGTGTCGAAGAGAATGGGCTTGCCCGTCACGCTGAAGATGCGGCATGACGCGCACTATGTCGAGTCGCTGACCAGCTACAGCGGCGCGGCGGTAGGGCGGATGATTCCCGTGGACCAGATCCGGCCCAATCCGGATCAGCCACGCAAAGCGCTGGGAGATTTGCGGGAGCTCTCCGATTCGATTCGCGAAAAGGGCGTGCTGGAACCGTTGTTGGTGCGCTTTGTGCCCCGCGAAGACTGCTTCTACATTATTTCGGGCGAGCGGCGCTATCACGCGTCGCGCGCTGCAGGGTTGCGCGAAGTTCCCTGTATCGAAAAGACCGCGGACGACGCCGAGACCCTGGAAATTGGACTGATTGAGAATATTCAGCGCAAGGATTTGACCGCCTTTGAAGAGGCCGACGGGCTGCATCGTCTCGGGACGCAGTTCGAATACACGCACGAAGACATCGCCAAAAAAATCGGGAGGGCGCGCTCATCTGTGACGGAGACCCTGTCGCTACGCAATATTCCCGATTCGCTGCGCAAAAAGTGTATTGAACATGGCGTGATCTCCAAGTCCTTGCTGCTGCAGATCGCCCGCCAGCCTACCGAAAAGAAAATGCTGGAAATGTTTCAGCGCATCTTGCAGGGCGGACTGACTCGGGATGAAGCCCGGCGGGAAAGAAGGGAAGAGCAGGCGGGACCGCAACGTCCGCAGCCTTTTATTTTTAATTTTGAGCCGCCAAACGATACCTTCAAATTTCGCATCCAATTTAAGAAGAGCCACGTTTCCCGAGATGAGTTGATTCACACCTTGCGCGACATCCTGGCGCAGCTCGAAGGCGCCTCTGCGGACATGAACGCCGATTCCACCGCCGCTTAGCTCCGCAAAGCTTTTGACATCGCCGGGTCGCACGGCCTTGCGCTGTTATGAAACCTAGCCTGCTGAGCTATGCTTGAGTTTACACCGCAACAAATGCAGGTACTGGAGCGATTGTTCGCTGTCGGCTTGCGCCCCATCGCCATTCCTCCCTACGAAAGTGCCTTGTGCATGCATCGCGGCACTTGCGCGGTGGTCCTGGCGCCGGTCGAAAACGGCGGCCTAAAAATAATCGCCACGCCCTCCGTGCTGATTGACGGGCATTTCGCCGTGCGCCTCAAGCGCGCGAGCGGCGACGTATTCGTCTGGAAGCAGACGGAACTCGCCGCGACACCAGAACTACTCGAGGAATTGAAGACTTTCCGCAAGGAATTGAACGAAATACTTGGACTGCCAGCGGTTATTTAATCTCGGGCGGCGTCCGCTGTTCCAGACTTTCCGCCGTGCATCACGATTTGCACTTACGCGCCACTCCCTGCAAACTAAGTTGCCCATGAGCGCTTACGACATTCTGTGCATCGGCGCTGGACCGACCGGACTGGCATGCGCCATTGAAGCTACCCGCGCAGGCATGCGCGCTCTGGTCATCGACAAGGGAACCATCTGCAATTCGCTGTACCACTACCCTGCGAACATGACCTTCTTCACCACTCCGGAGTTGCTGGAGATTGGCGATCTGCCCATGAGCAGTTACGGCGAAAAACCCACCCGCATTGAAGCCCTAAAGTATTACCGCAAGACCGCGGAGTTTTACGGTTTGGAGATTCGCCTGTTTCAACGGGTCACCGCCGTGACCGGGCATGTGGGCAATTTTGAAGTAGCCACACTCCCTCCCGAGGGCGTTGAGAACCGTCATCGCGCGCAACGCATCATCATCGCCACCGGATATTACGATTTGCCCAACGAAATGCGCGTCCCAGGCGAATCGTTGCCCCACGTGTCACACTACTACACCGATCCGTACGCGTATTGGCGACAGGACGTGGTAGTAATCGGCGGCAAAAATTCCGCCGCCATCGCCGCGCTTGAACTGTACCGAAGTGGCGCGAACGTCACATTGGTGCATCGCGGAGCGAAGTTGAGCAATTCGATTAAGTATTGGATCAAGCCCGATATCGAAAATCGCATAAAGGCCGGCCAGATCCCAGGACTGCTAAACACAACCGTGACCGAAATCACGCCCCAGGACGTTCTGGTGCGAACTCCGGACGGCGAGCGCCGCTTACCCGCCAAGCATGTGTTTGCCCTGACCGGCTATCATCCCGATTACCGTTTCATCGAAAGTCTGGGAATTCATCTGGATCCCGTCACCCGCAAGCCCACGCTCGATACCCACTCGTTCGAGAGCAATGTGCCCGGCATTCACCTGGCCGGTGTAGTCATCGGCGGGCGGGATACCGGCGAGATTTTTATCGAAAATGGACGCTTTCACGGAAAACTGATTGTCGACGCCCTGACCGGGATCGCGCCTCGCGCCATTACCGGCACCATCAGCGGTGGCTCGCCAGGTTCCGGGAATGTTGGTTAACCCGCGATTTGCCCGCGCGAAGGGCCTTTGTTAAACTCCTAACTCTATGGCTTCCATAATCCGCGAAGTGGGAGAAACCTTTGGCGCCCTGGTGAGGGGTTTCAGCGTCACCTTCCGTAATATCTTCACCAAGACGGTCACGGAAAATTATCCGTACGAGAAGGTGCATTTCCAGCCGCGCTATCGCGGCATCCACGTTTTGCATCGCGATGAGAGCGGCCTGGAGAAGTGCGTGGGCTGTTTTCTGTGTGCCGCCGCCTGCCCCGCAAATTGTATTTATATTGAAGCCGCGGAAAATACCGAGGTGAACCGCATCTCTGCCGGCGAGCGCTACGCCAGCGTTTACAACATCGATTATTCGCGGTGCATTTTTTGCGGCTATTGCGTGGAAGCCTGCCCCACCGATGCCATTACCCACGGCCACGGTTTTGAGCTAGCCACTTACGATATCAACTCCCTGGTGCACCGCAAAGAGCAGCTTCTTGAAAAAGATGTAGCGGTCGCTCCCGCAGGGAAGTAGAACCCGCCTGAGCGCTCGCACTTGGGCGCTAAATAAAATACTAAAGGATGCGACGGACAGGGAAGTTTGACCTGTCCGTTTTTTTGTTTTTGAGCGCGCATCCGCGTGGCAATATGCTTTCCTGCATATTTACGCTTCCTATAACATATATAAAGCAAGCAACACAGAACGTTGCTGGGAGGCGGGCGTGGCGTGCGGCGCGAGTTGGGCGAGCGGGATCATCGGGTTGCGGTGGCGCGCTGGGCTTGGGGACGGCTCTCCTGCGACAGGCTTGCGGCGGCTTAGGCCGGGTTGCGGCGACACACTTCGGCGCGGTGTGGTGTGTCACGCTGAGAGTGTCGAAATTGCCTGCCGCGAGCCGTGGGTCGCTGGAAAAGTGGTCGCGCGTTCAGGCCACCTCGCGATTTATGGGCGGAGCGAGGGCGGCATCGCCGAAAAAGTTATCGGACACGCTGCCGCTGTTTCCCGCCTTGCTGTCGATGCTGGACGGCCTGTCGGCGGCATGCACTGGGCGTTCCTGCTTCTCGATGAGCCAGCGCGCCACGATGGCGGCGGCGTTTTCGTCCAGCCACTGATCCATCAACGTGCCGATCTCCTTGCGGAGATTGGCGGCGTGGCTGAGACGGGTCAATTCGTAACTCTGCAAGCTGTTGCGCGAAGCGGTCAGCAAAAATTCCCAAGGCGGCTGGGGCCGGTATCGGGTCAAGGGGATCCTCCTGCGGGGACAGGCGGGACAGGACGCCACCTTAACACTGTAGTACATTTCGTCAAGGATTACTTTAGCGTACCACGCTGTGGAAAAGTGTGGAAAACTTTTTGGGGTTGGGCGGACGGCTTTTCGGATGCCGCGCCAAGGCAAAAAGCCCCGGTGAGCGGACGGGCAACCCCGCCGTCGCCGCCTAACACAAATGGTACCGCGCTGGCCTGCAGCAACTGCACCGGAGACTACGAGGATCCCGACCGCACCGCCGCCCCGGATGAAGTGCCGCGCGAATGGGAGGGCCCCGACCTGGAAGACGACGCGGAAGACAGCGCCGAGGCCGGGGCTGTGGACGGACCTTCGCGCTCGAAACGGCCGTGAAACGCTCGGCGCGGACGCTCGCAGTTAACTTGCGACAAGGCCCGCAACATTTACGGCATTTGCCGCCAGGAAACGAATGCAATTCGGGTGAGGAGGGGGAACAGTGACAAGAAAAATCCGCAAACGAATCGCAAGGCCAAGGAGTCTGCGCACGCAACGCGACGTCCTGTGCGACGTGATGCTCGCCGCCGGCACGTGCGAGACGTGGCTGACGCTGCATGAATTGGCGCAGCTGACCGGCTACGGCGAAGCCAGCGTCTCGGCGCAGCTGCGGCATCTGCGCAAGCCCCGTTATGGCGGCTTCGCGGTGGACAAACGCGTTCGCTCCTCGTATGCGGTGGTCCGCGGCGAGCACGGCCCGTTGTGGGAGTACCAGTTGCGGATCGTGCCCCGCGTGCGCTGCGGCAAGCCTCGCCCCGTCCAGCGCGGGGTCGAGTGCGGGAGCCTCGCTCCCGCGTTCGCAGCGGCGTAGTCGAGAGGCAGTCAGCGGAATGGCGGCAGCCAGGCCCTTCGCGTAAGACTGCTCAGGATAAACTGCCGCGCTGCGCGAGCGCCGCCGTCGCGAAGGTTCGCAGAGGATTTGCGTCGCAGGCCGGAAGGAAGGCCGCAGAAGGGAATTGCGCTTCAGCGCCGCGATTTTTCGCT
>DATFYV010000222.1:0-4731 GCA_035314845.1 Candidatus Acidiferrum sp. | reverse complement strand
GCCTGCCTGCTGCACGCACAGGATCTGCTCAGCACAACTCCGGGAGATGAATTGAGCGCGGTGGCGCAAGCACGCGGGGAAAGCGAAGAGCGCCTCGGCCGCGCCGTGGCAACCAAAATCCGCTCCGACATTAACTTGGAGCTGCAGAAGGTGCTGTCACTGCCCACCCCAACGATGCCGATCGGAAAATGAGTCAAAACTGTCTTACGAGAAGTTGCCTGGTCGTCCAAGTTTCCTGTCCTTTGATCCGGCGCGGAGGAACCTCAAGAGTGATTGGGTCACTTCCTCGAGTGGTTTGTTCAATATCCACGGCAGAACTACGGAGTACATATATGTGCAAGCTAGCAGCCCAATGAGCAGTCGCTGAGCCCATAGCGGCATGGACGTGCGGTTGCTGACTCCACGATTCCAATGAATACCGTAGTGATCTGACAGGACAAAGAAACCAAGCATTAGCAGCGCGACGCCTAAGGCGGACCCGAGAAGTTTGATTGAATCGAAGGGAGGACGCGCTATGAGCGACTGTTGGTCCCACATAACAAGAATGTAGTGGTCGCCTTTACGCAGCTGGCGGATGGACTCGTACCAGAAGCGCGCCGACTCCGGATCGTGCTTTTTCACCCTGGCGTAAGCATGGCTCAGAAGCTTCGAGATCTTGGCTTCGTATGTGGCCGGGTCGTAATCCGCCTCGAACTCAACGAGTAACTCAGTGACATTTTCGGGCGCCTCGCCGCCCTCGGTGAAATACATCATTCGCTTTTCGACCTCCGAGAGAGGCAGACCGTCCAGCTGGGCTTGCTCTGTCGTTTGTTGAACCAGGAAGTCTTTGGCTTCAGAAACTCGCACGCGGAAAGTGTAGTCCGCGATGGAGGCTAGAACAACCATGAACAATGAGGCCGCAGTGTTAGACGGCACTCTCCTGGTGTTTGCGGCTTGCTGTCTACTAGAATGCCCGTCGAGATGAAAATGCAGTCCAAGCCTGCGGAGACACTCGCAATATGCCGATAATGCGTACCTTGCTGCTCGCCGCTGCGCAGAATCGCTGGCTGCGCGATCATGCCTCGCACTATAAATTTGTTCGCCGCACAGTTTCGCGCTTTATGCCCGGGGAATCGCTGGATGAGGCCCTGACCGCGGCGCAGCTTCTGCGTGCGAAGAACATCGCTGCCGTCTTCACTCACCTTGGCGAAAATATCGCCGACCGCGAAGAAGCCCGCCAGGTCACCGAGCATTATTTAGGCGCTCTTGAGCAAATTCACAACGCGGGAAACGCCCTGCCCATGGAAATTTCCGTGAAACTGACGCAGCTGGGCCTGGATCTCGACCCTGAGCTGTGTTTCGCAAATCTCCAAAGAGTCATCGAGCGCGAAAAGCAGCCTGCCATCGTCTGGATCGACATGGAGTCCAGCGAATACGTGGAACGGACGCTGGCGATTTATCGGCGCGCCAAAGCCGCGTATCCCAATGTCGGAATTTGTTTGCAGGCCTACCTGCATCGCACTCGGGACGATCTCGCTTCGCTCCTGCCGTTGCGCCCGGCAATTCGCCTGGTGAAAGGCGCGTACAACGAGCCGCCGCACGTGGCCTTCGCGAGCAAAGCGGCCGTCGATAACAATTATTTCGCGCTGGCGCAGCAAATGTTAGAGGCGCAAAAAGCCGGAAACTGCTCGCGCGCCGCCTTCGGCACCCATGACGTTGCGTTGATTCGCCGCCTCGCGGAGTACGCAACTTCTCTGGGAATGCCGGTGCAGGATTTCGAAGTGCAAATGCTCTACGGCATTCAGCGCGCCGAGCAGGAGCGCCTCGCGCGCGCAGGATGCCGCTCGGTGGTTTTGGTGGCCTACGGCACCTTCTGGTATCCCTGGTTCATGCGCCGCCTCGCCGAACGTCCCGCCAATCTGTGGTTCATGGTGCGCAATTTATTCGCAATTTAATTTCGTCCATTCCGCAAACTGTGGCATCCAAACGGAGCCGTCGAGTGGAAGCTCCGGCGGCCGGCTACGCATGCGCAAAATCTGATAAGGAGTACGGACATGGCCACGGTGGCAGAGAAACTGGTCGAAATGCTGGTGTAAGCCGGCGTAAAGCGGATCTACGGCGTGGTGGGCGATTCGCTGAACAGCACCGTTGATCCGGTGCGCAGGACCAAGGGAATTGAGTGGGTGGCTGTGCGCCACGAGGAGGCGGGCGCCTTCGCGGCGGGCGCGGAGGCCCAACTGAGCGGCAACCTCGCAGTCTGTGCGGGGAGCTGCGGTCCCGGCAACGTCCATCTGCAGAACGGTCTCTATGACTCGCACCGCAGTTATGCCCCCGTGCTGGCTATCGCCGCGCACATTCCCAGCAGCCAGATCGGCACGAGCTATTTCCAGGAAACGCATCCCGAACGCATCTTCGCGGACTGCAGCCATTTCTGCGAAACCATCAGCTCCGCCGCGCAGATGCCGCGCACCGCACAGAACGCCATTCAGACCGCGCTCAACAAGCGCGGTGTTTCCGTGCTGGTGATCCCCGGCGACGTGGCACTGCAAAAAGTGTCCAGTGATTTCCCGCCCCATGAATTGCGCAATGCCCGGTCGGTGGTGCGCCCGGCGGAAAGCGATTTGAATGAGCTGGCGGAGCTGCTGAACTCCTCCTCCAAGACCACCTTCCTTTGCGGCGCGGGATGCGAAGGCGCGCACGAAGAAGTTCTGACGCTGGCGGATGCCTTGCAAGCGCCCATCGTGCACAGCCTGCGCGGCAAACAGCACGTGGAATGGGGCAATCCCTACGACGTGGGCATGACCGGCCTGATCGGTTTTGCTTCCGGCTATCGCGCCATGGAAAGCGCCGACGTGGTGCTCATGCTCGGCACCGATCTCCCGTACGATTCGTTCTACCCCAAGAAAGCCAAAATCGCGCAAATCGATGTACGCGGAGAAAATCTTGGACGCAGAGCGCGCCTGGACCTGGGCCTGGTCGGCCAGGTGCGCGAAACCGTTCGCGCTCTGTTACCCAGGATCGACAAAAAGAAAAAGTCCGCGCACCTGGAAGATTCCCTGCACCATTACGCGGAAATCCGCGAAAAGATGGACCAGCATTTGAAGAGTCTCAGCAGTGACACTGGCATCCATCCGCAATATCTCGCCTCAGCGTGGAGCGAGTTGGCGGACGACGATGCCGTGTTCACCGCCGACACCGGGATGTGTACCGTGTGGGCCGCGCGCTATCTGCGCATGAAAAAAGGGCGCTCGCTCATCGGCTCGTTTAACCACGGCTCCATGGCCAACGCCTTGCCGCAAGCCATCGGGGCGCAAACGCTCTCGCCGGATCGCCAGGTGGTTTCTTTTTCGGGTGACGGCGGCTTGGGCATGCTCATGGGCGACTTGCTCAGTCTCGTGCAACATGATCTGCCCGTAAAAGTGGTGGTCTTCAACAACAGCACGCTGGGCATGGTGAAGCTCGAAATGCAGGTGGCTGGAATCCCCGATTTCGGGACCGATTTCAAGAATTTTAATTTTGCGAAAATCGCCGAAGGCGCGGGCATTCGCTCTTTCCGCGTGGAGCGCAGCCACGAGGTGCGTGACGCCATCCAGGCCGCGCTCAAGCATAAAGGACCCGCGCTGCTCGACGTAGTGACCAATCCCTACGAGTTGAGCATGCCGCCCGCGATCGTTACAGAACAGGCGTGGGGCTTCAGCCTGTTCATGATGAAAGAAGTGCTGCTTGGCAACGTCAAGGAAGTGTTTGAGGAATTGAAAACCGCGGTCTAAAGTTCCGGACTGCAAAACGCACGGCGAAGTGCGGTGCTGAGGCGGATTACGGACTCACGGAGGCTTTGGCCGCGCGAGCCCGCTCTTCCGGAGAGCACGCGGTGAGCAAACCCAAATCGCAGGCTTTCTTGAGGCGGCGCATAGCTAGTTCGTGATTCAGCACCCCTCCGACCCCGCGGTTGTAGAGCATTGCCACCTCCGCACAGCTGGCGGCGTTGTCGCCTTTGCAAGCCTTGTCGAAGTTGGCCACCGCCAGCGCGGGATCCGGCGCCGTGCCTTGGCCGACGAGGTAGCTCTGCGCCAAACGGCCGCATCCGCGCCACCAACCCGCGTCGCAGGATTTCTCAAAAAGTTCGAAAGCGTGTTTGCCATCCTGGGGCACACCCGCACCTTCACTGTACAGCGAGCCGAGGATGAAGCAGCTCGCGCCATTGTGTCTGCCGCAGGACTGCTCGAAGACGTCCTTGCCGTCCTCGTCATGCACAAAGGACACCAGGCGGTTGCAAGCTTCCACAAGTCCCAGATCGCAAGCGCGGCCCAGGCTCACTCCCGCAATCGGCGGATTGCGCTTCACTACCTTTCCGGCGTCGAGCAGCGTACCCACCTCCAGGCAGCTATCGCGCGCGCCATCCTCGCACATCGCGTTGAGCGCCAGCACCCAGGTGCCACAGCCTTTCCAGCGGCCTTCCTGACACGCTTGCTGCCAGAATTCCACGCGGCCGCCGGGATAGTCTTTTCCCTTGGCCAGAAAGCCCGTCGCGGTCATGCCGATGAACAGCGTGACCCACACGGCCATAAATGCATAGTTGGTCATGCGCGGCGTCCACTTCCATTGCCTGCCGGCCGCCGCGAAGCGCGCAGAAACATTCTCGCTGAAGCGATCCAGCGCCCGCACACAAAGATTAAGGATGGGTACGCAGAGCAATTTGTCGTAGAACGCCGGCGCTCCAAACCACGCCAGCGCGCCGAACGCCGCGAAAAC
>DATFYV010000221.1:0-3027 GCA_035314845.1 Candidatus Acidiferrum sp. | reverse complement strand
GCAGATTGCAATGACTTATGATGCATGACTACCGTAGCTCGACACCTGACTCCCCGGATCGTGCACCGCTGGGGGGCATCGCTGCCGACCTGCAAGGATCCGAGACCGAATACTTGCGTCGGGTGGGGGATCGGGTGCGGGAGGCGCGGGCGCGGCGGGGGATGAGCCGGCGGATTTTGGCTCGTGATTCCGGAGTTTCCGAGCGGTACCTGGCGCAGTTGGAGACTGGGCAGGGGAATATTTCCATTTTACTGCTGCGGCAGATTGCGCGGGCGCTGGATTTGCCGATGGACCGGCTGCTGCTCGAGGCAGGGGAGCCGTCGGAAGAATTGCTGCGCACCACGGAATACTTGCGACAACTGCCAGGGGACAAATTGGCGCGGGCGCACGAGCTGTTGGTGCGCGAATTCAGCGGGGTGGATGCGGTGGTGCGGCGGCGGCGCGTGGCGCTGATTGGATTGCGCGGAGCGGGGAAGTCCACGCTGGGCGGGATGCTGGCGCAACGTCTTGGTGTGGGATTTATTGAGCTGGATCGGGTGATCGAACAGCGCAGCGGGCTGGCGTTGAACGTGATTTTCGATTTATACGGGCAGAGCGGATTTCGGCGGCTGGAGCGCGAGTGCCTGGAGGAAATGCTGCAAAAGCATCCCGCATTCGTGATGGCTACGGGCGGCAGTTTGGTTTCCGAAGCCGGGACGTATGAGTGCCTGCTGGGCAACTGTTTTACGATTTGGCTGCATGCCACGCCTGAAGACCACATGCAGAGAGTGATTGCGCAGGGCGATACGCGGCCGATGGCGGAGAATCGCGAGGCCATGGCGGAATTGAAGAATATTCTGGCGGGAAGGGAAGGGCTGTACCGGCGGGCGGATGCGGCGGTGGAGACCAGCGGGAAAACCGTGGAGCAGGCTTTTGAGGACCTTTTGCGGGTGACGAAACTTGATCGGCAAGAAATGCGGGTGGTATCCGGCGAGGAGCGCAGCGGCACATGACGAACGTGGCGAGCAAAGAAAAAGAGATGGTGGTTTTCGATGCGCCGGTTGGCGGGGCTTACCAGCATTGGAAATTGGCGATTGAGGGGCGCGTTGCGACGCTGGCGATGGACGTGAATGAGGATGGCGGACTGCGTCCGGGCTACAAATTGAAATTGAATTCGTACGACTTGGGCGTGGACATCGAGCTGCACAATATTTTGCAGAGTTTGCGGTTTGAGCATCCGGAAGTGGCTTGCGTGGTGCTAACCAGCGGAAAAGAGAAGATCTTCTGCGCCGGGGCCAACATTTACATGCTGGGAACCTCTTCTCACGCGTGGAAAGTGAATTTCTGCAAGTTCACGAACGAAACCCGGAACGGGATGGAGGACGCCAGCCGGCACGATGGGTTGCGATTTCTGGCGGCGCTGAACGGCACAACTGCTGGCGGCGGCTACGAATTGGCGCTGGCTTGCGATGAGATTGTTTTGATTGACGATCGTTCGAGCGCGGTGAGTTTGCCGGAGGTGCCGCTGCTGGGCGTGCTGCCGGGAACGGGCGGGCTTACACGCGTGGTGGATAAGCGACACGTGCGCCGCGATCTGGCCGATGTTTTTTGCACCAATCCGGATGGCGTGCGCGGAGAGCGAGCGAAGGCTTGGGGCTTGGTGGATGAGACGGTGCCGCCGGCGCAGTTTGCAGCCACGGTTCGACAGCGCGCCGAACGGCTGGTGGCGACTTCCTCGCGTCCGGCGAAAGCGCAGGGCATCACGTTGCATCCACTGCAGCGTGACGTCAACGAAGCCGGCTACCGTTATGAACATGTCGAAGTAACTTTGGACCGCGCAGCACGCACGGCGACGCTGACCGTGCGGGTTCCGAGATCCGAGCAAGCGAAGACTGTCGAAGAAATTGTTGCGCTTGGGGATCGCTGGTGGCCGCTGGCGATGGCGCGGGAATTGGATGACGCGATTTTGCTGTTGCGCGCGAATGAGCCGGAATGCGGGCTGTTGCTGCTAAAGACGGCGGGCAGTGCGGAGGCGGTGCTGGCTTGCGGCGAGACGCTGATGAAACTTTCGGGGCAGTGGCTGGTGCGCGAGACGATCGGTTTGTTGCGGCGGACGTTTGCGCGGCTGGATGTTTCTTCGCGCAGCATGTTCGCCGTGATCGAGCCGGGATCGTGTTTTGCCGGATTGCTGCTGGAACTGGCGCTGGCGGCGGACCGCAGCTACATGCTGGCGCTCGATGAGGCGGATGCCGCGGAAGGGGGCGAGACTAGGAAAAGCGCGCCAGGCATCGCGCTAGATGCCACGAACTTCAAATTGTTTCCGACGGTGAATGGCGAAACGCGTTTGGCGATGCGCTACGGCGGGCAGGTAGAGAAGCTGGCGGAACTGGCAAAGCTTTCGCGGCGCGTGCTTACCGCAGGCGAAGCGTTGCACGCGGGCTTGATAACCTTCGCGCCGGACGAGCTGGATTGGGAAGACGAATTGCGCATGGCCATTGAAGAGCGCAGCAGCCTGTCGCCGGATGCGCTGACCGGAATGGAAGCGAGCCTGCGTTTTCCGGGCGCGGAATCGCTAGAGACAAAAGTGTTTGGGCGGCTGTCCGCATGGCAAAACTGGGTGTTCGTGCGGCCGAATTCGACGGGGGAAAACGGCGCGCTGAAAATATTTGGCACCGGCAAGAAGGCACGGTTTGATTGGGAGAGAGTCTGATGAACGGCATGAATTATCAGGACCGCATACCGAATAATATTGAGCTAGGCGCGAATCGCACGCTGCAGCGCGCGCTGGAGCACTGGCAGCCGGCGTTTTTGAATTGGTGGCATGGGTTGGGGCCTAGCGATTTCAATGCTTCCGAAGTTTATTTGCGGACGGCGACTTCGGTGGACGCAAAAGGCTGGGCTACATATGGATTTGTGCGCATGCCGGAATATCGCTGGGGGATTTTCTTGGCCGAGCCGGAGGCGGACCGGCGCATCGGCTTTGGCGATAATTTTGGTCAGGCGGTGTGGCAGCAGGTGCCGGGGGAGCATCGCTCCACGTTGCGGCGG
>DATFYV010000220.1:0-5166 GCA_035314845.1 Candidatus Acidiferrum sp. | reverse complement strand
GACCTGGATCCGCCACGCTAGTACCGAAACACGTCCCTAGGTGTCGCTTGACGCGCCGTCATTTGATGCCTCAGCCACCGGTCGCAATTGCGGAAACAAAATCACATCGCGAATCGACTGCGAATCCGTCAACAACATCGTCAGCCGGTCAATACCAATGCCCTCGCCGGCGGTGGGCGGCATCCCATGCGCTAGAGCGCGAATGTAATCCACATCGAGCTGCTTCGGCACTTCGTCGCCACCCTGCGCGATCTGCGCCAGAAAGCGCCGCTCCTGCTCGGCAGGATCATTCAATTCGGAAAAGCCGTTGGCCACTTCCATCCCGGCAATGAAAATCTCAAATCGCTCCGTAAGAGTCGGATCGTCCGGCTTTTGTTTCGAAAGCGGAGAAATATCCGTGGGAAAATCACAAAGAATCGTAGGCTGAATGAGATTTTCTTCGGCAAACGTCTCGAACAGCAGGCCAATCCACTGCCCATCGCTCAATTCACCCTTCGCCGCCGCGTAAGGCGCACCCGCGGGCTTGGCCCACGCGTTATACCGCGCCCCAAGCGTCGCCGGTCCGCCAGTTGCGCCAAGCTCTTCCAAATACGGCGCCGCACCCGCCGCACTCGGCCAATACTTAACCACCGCCTCGCGCATGCTCAGCCGTTCCATCTTGCCGAAATTTAATTCGTGCTCGCCGTATTTCACCAGCGTCGAGCCGGTCACATTCTTCGCCAACTCCGCGAACAGCACTTCGTTCAAATCCATCAAATCGCGATAGTTGCTGTAGGCCTCATAAAACTCCAGCATGGTAAATTCCGGATTGTGCTTGGTGGAAATCCCCTCATTCCGGAAATTGCGGTTAATCTCATACACCCGGTCCAGCCCGCCCACCGTCAGGCGCTTCAAATACAGCTCCGGCGCAATCCGCATATATAAGTCGATGTCCAGAGTATTGTGGTGGGTCACAAATGGCCGCGCCGCCGCCCCGCCCGCCACCGGGTGCATCATCGGCGTCTCTACTTCTATATACCCGCGCGCATCAAAAAACCGCCGCAGCTCCTGCGTAATCCGCGCCCGCGTAACGAAAATCTCCCGCGTCTTCTCATTGGCGATCAAATCCAGATAGCGCTGCCGGTAACGAATCTCCACATCTGCCAGCCCATGCCATTTCTCCGGCAGGGGCAGCAGTGCCTTGCTCAAGAACGTCAGCTCCTCCACCCAGATCGAAAGCTCCCCCGTCTTGGTGCGGAACAGGTGCCCGCGCACCCCGACCGAATCGCCTAAATCCAGCAGGTGGAATAAGTTAAACCCATCCTCGCCCACCACATCCTTGCGCACGTAAATCTGTATGCGCGCCCCACCCCCTTGCAGATGCGCAAACCCGGCCTTGCCCATTAGCCGGTAGGACACAATTCGTCCCGCCACGCGCACGTCAACCTTTTTCGCTTCCAGGTCTGCTGCCGCCGCCTCTCCAAACCCGGCCACCACCTGCGCCGGGGTGTGCGTCCAGCGAAACTCATGCGGAAACGCCGCATGGCCCAAGGCCACAATCTGCTCCAGCTTCTTCTGCCGCTGCTCAAACTGGTCGCGAGGCTCGAATTGCAAAGGAAATCCTCTCTTATGGATAGCAGGCGAGTATAGCGGTCCGCGACACTAGCGGGCAACCGTGGCACGCGTTCCTGTGGGCCAAGCCGTGCTCCCAACTCCCGTGTTATAACGTATGGTATTTATAAATAAATATACATTGCCGGGTTTCGCTGTGCTACTATCCGCTTAGCGCTGCTTTTTTCGCGGTTCGAGGCTCCGGCCTTTTTGGGAGTCGCTAGACCGCTCGCATTGTCCGGTGTCCCATGGATCCTCACTCGCATCTCCCCGATTCCGCCGCTTCGCAACCCCTGCCCCTCCCCGCGCACGCACTGCACTTCTACGAACCGGACCTCTTCCCCGTGCAATCCATCGCCGCCTTCCTTCGCACCGGACTCGAAGACGGCGAACTCGCACTCCTCATCGCCACGCCGGAGCACTCGCGCGCGGTGCGGGATGCACTGTGGCGGGGCAATTTGGACCTGGAAGCCCTGCAACGCTCCGACCTGCTTCTGTGCCTGGATGCGCCTTCGGTTTTGGCGGCCCTGAAAAGCAGCGGCGGGACCTGCCGTTGCGCTACCGACGATCTCCTGAACGAACTTATTTCCAAAGCCGTCCGGCTGTCGCCGAGCGGGCGCGTACGCGTCTTTGGCGAACTGATCAATTTGCTGGCTCTCGCGGGCGATTACGAAGCTGGCCTGCAACTGGAGGCGCATTGGAACCGCCTCCTGGCCATCCATCCGTTTCGCCTGTATTGCGCCTGTTCCACCGCGGGCTTCCTCCACGAATCGTCCGCTCCGGCCGTCGCCGCGCTGTGCCGCCTGCACGACCGGCTCGTCCCGTTCGTCTCCTCTCCCGCTACGCTAAACTGGTTGGCGCCGCTGCTGCTGCAATCGGGCGCCCTGCAGGCGGAGATACAAAAGCGCCAAGCCGCCGAGAAAGCCTTGAACGCCGTGGAACTCGAGTATGCGCGACTATTTAGCGAACACGTTGATCATTTGCGAAAGTGCATGGAGGAGAGTTTGCGTCCGGCGTCCTTCTGCCGCGGGACGCCGATGCAGAACTCCCACGCCTCCCTCGACTACATGGTGGAGCGCCTGCTGTGCGACATCCTCGAGCAATGCCAGGCGGCCTGTATCGCGCGGGAGTCGGCCTCACCGGGCGGCCCGGAGTCGCAGAAGTACACCGGCGAGATTCTGGCCTACGGCAGGTTAACCAGCGCCTTGTGCGGCCTGCAGCAGCGCGCGCAGGCTCGCACGCTCCACTAATTCGACAACACCGAGGCTAGCCTCCGCGCGGGAAGTTCTATCGCCATTTTGCTCGAAAACTCATTGCCGGGCGCACGGCGCGGCACCTCCGCCGGCCGCGGAGGGACTCTTGACGCCTATCGCTCACCATGTTACAACAAACTTGTTAGTTATCCGCTCGGGTTCCGAATCCATGCTATTTGATATTTAGTTTTAACTTCTGGTAAATAATCCTTATTAAATATCACCGACATGGTGAATCCTGCCTCGACCAATAGGAGGTCTCGCGGTGCCCCAAGCCCATTCTCGGCAATCATCCAGCTCATGTTTGCAATCGCAGTCCCGGCTCCACCATTTCGATCTCCCGGAGGCCGTGGAACACGCCCTTCGCGATATTTTGGACGCCTGCCAGCAGGCTTGTGAGGCCCGCCGCTGTGCTCTGGAGGGCAGCCCGGAATGGTACAAGCGCACCGGCGAAATCCTGGCCTATGGCAAAATGACGCATGTTTTCAGCAGTCTGCAGCAACGTCTGCTGGCCAGAGACGCCCATAACCACTGAGCGGGAATGGTGCTGTCGTCGCAGCTTCCCTAGAATAGCGATAGACATACTTGTACTCTGGGTACTATTAGTTGTAGTGCCGGCTCGCCCCAATTGCTTACCTATTCTCGTCTCTGTGACTCCCGCATAATTTTCCACAACTCTTCTCATTTTGTGCTATGCTCCGCGCCTGTTCCTCCTTGGGAGATTTTGCTTGAAAGCCTCCAAGCCCCGCCCCGCCCCGGGTGCCTCGGTGCAGATCGATTGGTACGGCTGGCTTCCCGAAGCCAAGCTGCAGGCCTTTCGTGTGTATGCCCGCGAGTTTGAGGCTTGTTACATGATGTTTAGCGTTTCCTTAAATGAGGCTATCGGCCTGCGCAATTCGGGCTCGCTGAGAAAATCCCTTCAAGCAGTTGAAGTCACCCCCGCATTGTGCTCCCGCCTCACCGATCGTTTGCTAACCTTGCTGTCTTCGCTGGATCATCACGCCAAACATTACGGCGTCATTCCCAGCGTGGCCCCGCTGAAGGCTACTGACTTCCAGGGCGTTCGCGGGCAGCGCGCCGCGCGCATGAGCGCCATGCTCAATCGCGTGCTGCTGTCGCAACGCGCGCAATTCGTCAGCAAGATTGCCTCCCTGCGCGATTTGTTGCTGGCATTGAACGCGGATTTCCGGAAAATCGCCGAGCAACTGGCCTGCGGCGCATCCCTCGATGGCCGTCCGCTGTGGAAAGTCCTGGATGACGATCATTATGATCTGAACACCTGTTTCCGGGAATCCATGATCCTGCTCAAGTGTTTTCTCCGGGTTCTTCCTGACGACCAACTCGCCCCCTTCCAGAAAACCATAGACGGTCAGCCGCCCTCTCATCCCGTTGCGCCCGAGCACCGCCTGCTGCGCCATAGACGTACGCCCCAGTTCGCGGGAGAATAATCCACTGCCTGGTGCGCAGTCTTCCGGCCTTGGCGCCGGATTGCCCGCTCGTGCGCGTACTTTTTAGGCAAACCGCATAGACGCGAGGACAACTCAAAGGAGCAATCGGCGCATCCGAATCTGTAAATGCGCCGCTATTGGACCGTTGGCCCGAACTCGACCAGCAGCTCCGAGCGGGGTGCCTGCTCGCCAGGCGCCCAAGCCGTTGACTGAAGCGGACGCCATTCGCCTTGCGCAGGCGGGTGACGCTGCGGCCTTTGAGTTTCTTTACGCTTTGCATGGTCGCCGCGTTTACGCTTTGTGTCTACGGATGGTTCGTGAGCCATCCGACGCGGAAGATTTAATGCAGGAAGCCTTTCTGCAGCTCTTCCGCAAGATCGGGACTTTCCGGGGAGAGTCCGCGTTCTCTACGTGGTTGCATCGCATGACGGTTAACGTCGTGTTAATGCGCCTGCGCAAGAAGACGCTCCCCGCCACCTCCTTAGACGAGGTCACTGATCCCGACGACGAGACTGGCGGTCCGCGCAAGGATATTGGCGCGCCGGACCTTCGGCTCAGTGGCGCGGTAGACCGGGTCAATCTGGAACGCTCCATAGATAAGCTTCCTCCCGGCTATCGCACGGTGTTCACCCTGCATGACGTCCAGGGCTACGAACACAATGAGATTGCGGAGATTATGGGCTGCTCGGTGGGCAACTCGAAGTCGCAATTGCACAAGGCGCGCACCCGCTTGCGCGAGTTGCTGCAGGAAGATATTCGCCAGCATGCGCGCGATGAACGCGCGGCGGCAAAATCGCAGACGACGGAAGGCGATTGAGATAGAATGATGCAAATTCTAGGGTGCGTGGCTTCAACGACAGGTTTCGGATTCGCGG
>DATFYV010000219.1:0-18131 GCA_035314845.1 Candidatus Acidiferrum sp. | reverse complement strand
CCTGAAGCGCACCACGCTGTTTTACAAGATGAGGCGTCTCGGTATTACGCCGCCAGCAGACCATTCGCAGGACTGAGCTCGCACGTAATGTGGAAGTTGTTCGGGAAGCGCAGCCAGCCAAGTCTCGACGCTGGATGCAGTCGGGGGAAATCTGGCGGAGAGGGGGGGATTCGAACCCCCGTTAGGGTGTTTAGTCCCTAAAACGGTTTAGCAAACCGCCGCATTCAGCCGCTCTGCCACCTCTCCGTGGCGTGCGTCCGGGGATTCCCGGCGACAGCGAAGTATAACACCATTTTCGTTCCTGCCCGACTGTCAATTGTTTGTGAAAAATGCTACGGATTGTGATCTTGGAAGCAGCACGAATCGGTCCTTGCGGCGTCCAAGAGGATAGCAATCGTCGACACTGGCGACGCAGGGCGGAGTGCGTCCTGCCCGGCCATGAGAGTTCTTTCCTTTGAGGTGATTTGACTCTAGAATAACGCAGTCGGCTTTAGTGCCATCCGTAGCGCCTCCCAGCGAGACGGGGACCATCCACCGAAAGGCAGGACGGCGAAACATTTTGCCGGCCTTGACCGTATCTAGGGGTGCCCCAGACGGACGAGCGCGATCCGTCGTGGCTCTACGTGATTGCTTGTAGATGTCGTAAGCGCTTTTAAAACAATGAGATAGCGGAAGCGTGGCGGGTTTGGCGGGTGGGTTTAGCGGCGGTGGACAGGATTGCCCAACCAGCCCGTCCGGATGTTGTTGGGACTAAAGGCAATCGAAGGGAAAAGGCATGAAGACGTGGAAGAAAGTTCTGATCGGTCTTGGCGCGGTGGTGGTGATCGGGATCATCGTGTTGGTGAGCATCAACCAGGCCAATAAGGGCGTGGTGACGGTGCAGACGGCGAAGGTGGCGACCCAGGACTCGCTGGTGTCGCAGGTGACGGCATCGGGAGAGATTAAGCCCACTACCTACACCAACGTGACGGCGCAGGGATTTGGCCGCATCACGGAGATATTGGTGAAGGAAGGCGACCACATCAAGAAGGGCGACAAGTTGCTGCTGCAAGAAAATGTGCAGGCCAACGCGGATGTGCGGGCGCAGGATGCGACCATTAACTCCATGGAGTCTGGAGTAGTCGCGGCACAGGCCAGTTACAAGGCAGCGCAGGCGGACTTGCTGCAGCAGCGCGCGAACCTGGAAAAGGCCAAGCTGGACTACGAGCGCGGGCAAGGGCTGTTTAAGGGTGGGTTGATCCCCAAACAGGATTTCGATCAGCGCAAGACTACGTATGATGCGGCGGTAGCGGGCGTAGCCTCCTCGGAGGCGCGGGTGCAGGCGCTGAATGCGCAATTGGCGCAGGCGCGGGCGCAGGTGAGTCAGAGCCAGGCGGTGCTGGTGCACACCAAGGACATCCTGCAAAAGACGGCCTATGTCTCGCCGATCAACGGGATTGTGAGCTATTTGCCGGTGCGGCTGGGCGAGTACGTGGTGCCGGGCATTCAGAACGCCAATGGCAGTTTTCTGATGACGCTGTCGGATATGTCGGTGGTGACCGCGGAAGTGAAGGTGGACGAGACGGACATCGTGAACGTGAAGATTGACCAGGACGCAGATGTGACCATCGATGCGGTGCCGGGGAAGATTTTCAAGGGTAAGGTGACGCAGATTGGATCGCAGGCGGTGCTGCGGAGTTCGGGATTGACGACCACGCAGACGACCACTAGCACGCAAGAGGCCAAGGATTTTAAGGTGGTAGTTACGCTTGCCGAGCCCCCGGAGAATCTGCGGCCCGGACTCTCTACCACGGCGAGGATTAAGACAGCAGAGAAGAAAAACGTCATTGCCATTCCCATTCAGGCGCTGGCGGTGCGCACGCGCAAAGACCTGGAAGAGGCCGCGAAGAACGCCAAGAAAGAGCGCAACTCCAGCGTAACGCTGGCAGCGCCCCCGCAGCCGACGAGCACGGACCCGAAGAAGGATGAAGTGCAAGGAGTGTTCGTGGTGCGCGGCAAGCAAGCGTTCTTCAAGCCGGTGGAAACCGGGATTGCCGGCGTGACGGATATTGAAGTCACCAAAGGCCTGCAGGCGGGTGACGAGATCGTGGTGGGCAGTTACAAGGCTCTGCGCACGCTGAAGCCGGAAGCCAGCATCAAAGTGGACAATACCGCACCGAAGAAGCCGGAAGACCAGGAGAGTTGAGCGCCGCCGCCAACTCGCACAAGAACAAGGGAGAATTTGATGCCAGTCGAGACTACCGCCCCGGATTCGTATCGCGAAGATCTGGTCAGCTCGGGAGTTGTGATCAAGACCGAGGAGCTGGAAAAGACCTACCAGATGGGCACGGAAATGGTGCACGCGCTGAGCGGCGTGGATTTGCAGATTCGCAAAGGCGAATACGTGGCGATCATGGGACCTTCGGGGTCCGGCAAGTCGACGTTGATGAACCTAATCGGGTGCCTGGATTCGCCAAGCTCGGGAAAATATTGGCTGGCCGGGCGGCTGGTGAGCGATCTGGATGACGATGAATTGGCGCACATCCGCAACAAGGAAATTGGATTCGTGTTTCAGACGTTTAATTTGCTGCCGCGGGCGACGGCACTACATAACGTGGAATTGCCGTTGATTTACAACGGTACGCCTTCGGAAGAGCGCATTGAGAAAGCCAAAAAAGCGCTGGAGCGCGTGGATCTAACCTCGCGCATGACCCACAAGCCGAACGAGTTGTCGGGCGGGCAACGGCAGCGCGTAGCGATTGCGCGGGCGCTGGTCAACTCGCCGTCGATCGTGCTGGCGGACGAGCCCACCGGAAACTTGGATTCCAAGACTGGCGCGGAGATTATGACGCTGTTCGAGAGCCTGCACGAACAGGGGAACACGATTATTGTAGTGACGCACGAGCACGACATCGCCCAGCATGCCCACCGCATCATTTACATCCGCGACGGGAAAATCGCTTCGGATGAAATGGTAAAAAAGTCCTAGTTCCCGGCTAAAGACCAAAATTGGAAGTGGATCTTGCCCGCTAGCGGCGGGTTGCGTCTCGCGGTTAGTTCGATGATGCCGCGCCCGCGATGTCGGCTTCCGCGAGAGACTCCGCGGAATGCAAATAGGTGTGGGACATGCGATCGTGCCAGGTGAGCATGTCTTCATCCCACATGGACCACAAAAAGCCCATAAAAAATGTGCCCGCGGAGAGCAGGTAGCCGGCGCTGCGCATCAGCATCTGGCGGGGTGTTGGGGGTTCGCCGGAGAAGCTGACGACCTGCAGGCCGCGCAGCATCATGCCCGGTGTGGTGCCACCGAAGATGGTGAAGAGCGCGAAATATTGCAGATAGACGATGGCAAAGGTCGCGAGACAGACGGCACCGCTGAGTTTGTTGACCGTAAACTCGCCGCCGATGGCGCTGAAGAGCGCCAGGAAAGCACCGAGTACGAAGAAGAGACAAGCGGCATCGATCACCGCGGCGAGACGGCGTTCTTCGATGGCCGCGACGGGATAGAGTCCATAGCGATCAAGCGTGGTCGGCGACGCAGCTTCACTGGCCGGGGCCGGAGAATCCGGAGGGAGCGAAACGTCGATGACCATGCGGGTTTCGTCTTCGCGTTTGCGGGGCGGACGGCCGATGGCGATGGTGAAGGAAAAGTCTTCTTTGACCGGTGGCTCCATCTCCACCGCAGCAAGTGAAAGGGCGGCAGAACTGGCGGCTGGCAGAAATTCCCGCGGGCCAGACGAAATCTGGCGCGAAGCCACGCGCTCCATGGTGGCGGACTCGTCAAAGGGGAGCCGCGATTGGGCGGTGTTGGGCGCATGTTTGCGTTTGCGGCCGCGATAAGTTTCCAGGCGATAGGCTAGTTCGTCGCGCCAGGCGTCGTCGCTGCTCTGCGATGGAGGATTGGTGCGCGCATGCGCATTCGCGACGGCACGCTCGGGACGCGCAACGGTCGGTGTCCGAGGGGATGTTTCACAAAATTCACAGGCGCGTGCGCTGGATGGCAGCACTGCGCCGCACTGCAAGCAGGTTTTAGTCACCGGTGAGTTTTGCGCTGCGGACGCTCACACTCCGGTGGGAGTGTACTTTTCAAGAATAGCACGAGGAAATGGAAGCAGCAGAGACAGCCAACGACCCATGTTTCGAAAAGGTAATACGGCAAAATACCGGCGAGTTAGGCGTCGATCTGTTCGGCGAACATATCGCGGCTGAAGGCAATGCGGCGCTCCAGGGCGACGGCCGCGAAATAGGTGCACTGGCCGCGCTCGGAATCCGTCCAGGCGCGAAGCGAGGGCGCGAATCTCGCGAGCGTGGAACGCAGCACGTTCAACATGCGGAAATACGTGCCGACGGCCTGGATTCGGGTACGATCCTCTGGGCAATCCGGGCAGAGGTGGAGGAGCTGCAAAACGCGGGCAAAGTCATCGCCGCTGGCGGTCTTGGTGATGCCAGTAACGTCCTGAACCTCCAGAGACAGCGGTTCCTTCGCGGAGGCGGCGATCAGCGAACGGCAATAGGAGACGAAAAACTGCAGCAGAAACGTCACCGAGCATACCAAGATGATTCCGGCCATCATCGCGACACCCACGCAAGACGGGCCGGCGAAATCAGCTGGTCCGAAGAGAGTTTCCAAAAGGCATACGCCCAAGCCAGCGGAAGGACGAACCCGATGGGCTGGATAAAGGAGAGGAAGAGGGAACTCTTGGCGGGAAACATGTTGCGGAGTGCGTAGGTGGCCGCGAGCAGACTAAAGTACACCCCGAGAGAGAGGACTAATTGGACGAGCTGGGTACGGCTTTCGCGGAGCTTCATGATGGCCGCCCACAGCACATAAGTGAGCACCAAGCCGACAAAATAAAGGTTTTGCGAGAGCTCCACGACGAAGTGGGTGATCATGCGGGCGTTGGATTGTTCCACCACCATGTAGGAGAACAAGGCCGTGCCTGCGAGGAGACCCACGGCGCCAAAGCGTACCAAGCGGGTGGCATTCATGTCGCTGAAAACGTGGGCGTAAAGGCTAGTTAGAGCAAAATACAAAAAGATGGTCAGTAAGGCGTCGGAATAGTAGTAAAAGTAGAGATATTCCGATGACGTGTAACCGTAATGGGTCAACACGCGATAGCGGCCAACGGTCGCCACGACCGATGCCGCCATGTATAAATTTAAGATCAGATAGCGCCGGAAAGCTCCCTTTTTCAGGGCACACACCACCACGAACGCTTCAAGAAGCGTGCAAGCGATCCACAGTAGGTTTTCCACGAAGCCAGGCACGATCGCCTCAATTCGTTGCCCTGACTTCTGGAGCCGCTGGCTACCTTATCCAGCGCACTTCAGACTATTTCCAGGGCGTCGGTGGCGGAGGTGCTCCACCGTTCTTCCACGGCGTTGGCGGCGGAGGTGCTCCACCATTCTTCCACGGCGTTGGCGGTGGCGGTGCTCCACCATTGGCCATCATGACTGAGCCGTCGCTGTGTGCTGCAACCGCCGTCTTCAGGCCCATAGCCCCGACCAAAACGAGCATGGCCAGGAATACCACTGCGAGTTTGCGTGACATAGTGCCTCCGGGATATGGAAAGACCCCGGATGCACTTTATCCTTAACTACAGGAATGTCAAGCACACCACGCTATGGCGCTGTGAAAATCGCGTGAATGGCCCCATGGCCCCCCGCGCCAAATGTCGGCGGAGGAGACCGAAATTGGGGCATTTCACGACCGCCGTCAGAGTAGAAGTGGCGAGAGGGAGAGGCAACAGTACACTAGTACCAATTCTCATAGTACCGTAACTGCGTGAAGCTCATTGCAGTTGTACGGACCAGGAGATGTGCTGCGCTTGGAGCAGCGCCAGGGCGTACGAGATGGGGACGGCGGCACCCTGCTTCAAGGAGGGTGCCGCACCGTTGCCAAGCCCAGCTGTGGCTCGACTGCCTGCAGCGGGATGGAGCCAGCGGCCTTCGATTAGACCGAGCACCTCGTTGGTGGCAGAGCTGAGGATGGGTGCTCCGCTCTGGCCGCGCACGACTTCGTGGCTGAAAAGGAAGAGCTTAGTTGGGTTAGGGGCTCTCCTCGAAGCCAACGAGGCTGACGCCGCGGTCGAATCCTGGTCCAGCACCATGGAGCGGTAATCGAGAATGGTAGCGGAGTAAGAGTCGGGGATCGGAAGCTCGAAGGTGGCGGGATTTCTCGCGTGGCCGGGGCGCAGGGCGGTGGTCTGAACGGCTGTCCCTATGGGAGGTTCTTTGCTGGCCAGCGGCAGTGCTGCCACTGCGTATGGCCCCGCGAAGGGATTCGGTATAGCGCGAAGAATGGCTACATCGTGTTCGCTATCGGTGGCAACGACCTCCACCTTTACGAGGCGGGGCGGAGCGGAAGGTTGGCGAAGCAGAATGCTGGGATGGCCACCATTGTGGAAGTCGGAGATCACGTGAGCTGCGGTGAGCAGATAGCCTTCGCGGTTAATAAAGAAGGAATTGCCGTAGAAAATATAGTGGTATCCGTGGGTACCGGGTGAATCGTCAACCTGGTACACGACCGGGCAGACGGCGTCGGCAAGATTTTGGGGCACTGGAGCAGCGGCGGGCACTGACGCCGAGGGAAGGTCGGCGGGCTGTAGTTGTGCAACGACGCGGGCCGCGGGAGCATTGGCGGCAGCCAGCGCTATCGTAGCGGAGGCTAGGATCGTGAATTGGAGGCGGCCATACATTTGCGTTTTCACCCGGCATTTCCCGCGTGACTAGGGCTCGGGGATCATAGGCATCTCGGGCTAGGGCGCGTTGTAGCGCGCGCTAGGCCTTGCGCCTAGCATAGCGGAGGTATTGAGCCGCGCAACGGTCCCCAAGGACAGGTAGCAGATGTGCGTGCGGATTGCGGCCGCTCGCCACTGAAACGGACCTGGAAGGCTCCTCGCCTGCAAATGCGGAGTGGGGCTGTCAGCTGGGGGGAAATTGTGGGAGACTGCCAGGCATTATGCGCATGGTCGCAAAAGAACGCTTGCAACTCTGGGAATGATGAACAATTCTTCCGCCAGTCGTGAGAGTTCCAATTTACTGCGCGGAAGATGGTCCGTCGCGTTGTTGCTGGCATTCGGCGTAATTGTCAATTATTTTGACCGCATCAATCTTTCGGTTTCCCAGCAAGCGCTCCATGATTCGTTCGGCCTCTCACTGATTTCCTTCGGGTATTTGTCCAGCGCGTTCAGTTGGACGTATGCGGCTATGCAGGTGCCCGTGGGAATGCTACTGGACCGGCTGGGGGTGCGGCGCATTGGGCGCATCAGCGCATTTTTGTGGAGCATGGCGTCCTTTTGCGCCGCACTCGCGCCGGGGTTGGCGTGGCTGTTCGCTGCCCGCCTTCTGCTGGGAATAGCGGAAGCTCCGACATTTCCCGCCAACGCCAAAGCCATTGGCCAGTGGTTTCCCGAGCAGGAGAGAAGTCTGGCGATTTCCCTCACCGACGCGGCGGCCAAGCTGTCCTCGGGCATCGGCGTGCCGCTGATCGGGATTTTGTTGCTGCATTTTGGCTGGCGCTGGAGTTTCGCGGCCACCGGGTTTGCCAGCCTGATTTATTTTGCGGCTTTTTACCGAGTCTATCGCGAGCCGCCGGAAGCGATGCCGTCTTCGAGGGCGAGCAGCTCGCAAGCTCAGGCAAGGGAGGGCGAGGAGTCGCCTCCGCAACGGGTGCCAAGAGTCCCGCTCCGTTATTTGCTGCGGCAGCGCAAGGTCTATGGGTTGGCAATCGGTTGGGGAGCCTACAATTACAGTTTTTTTCTTTTGCTGACCTGGCTGCCAAGCTATCTCTCCGCCACATTGCACGTGGACCTGTTGCATTCGGTGCTGTACACCAGCGTGCCGTGGATTTTCGCCGCCATAACGGATTTTGTGATTGGCGGGTGGCTGGTGGATTTCCTGATCCAGCGCGGGTGGAACGCCACGTGGGTACGGCAAACGGTCTTGCTGATCGGCACCAGCTTGGGGCTGGCAATCTGGGGCGCCGGGCACGCGCACTCGCCGCTCGCCGCGCTGCTGTGGATCAGTTTGGCGTTGGGAGGTTTGGCAGCCGCGGCACCCGTGGCCTGGACTGTGCCCTCGCTGATCGCCCCGCAGGGAAGTGTCGGAACCGTTGGAGCCCTAGCAAATTTCTGCGGCCAGCTCTCGGCGATTTCCGCGCCCATTATCACCGGCTACATTGTCTCCGCCACGCACTCGTTTGCCGCCGCCTTTGCGGTTGCGACGGGCATCCTGCTGTTGGGAATCGCCAGTTATGGTTTTTTGCTTGGAGGCCTCGAGCGCATAGCGGAGCCGGGTTAGAGGTCTTGGGTAACTAGGGTTAAAGTTTAACCGCCGACAGGTAAAAATTTAACTACGGGATGGGCATACTCCGTCCTGACTTTGCGGCCTGGAGCTCGCTGACGAGCAAGCCCATTCGTTTCAAGGCGCTCCAAAAACCAGGTGAAAGTCGATTTTGGCAACCGGCATGCTCCTTTGCTGGCTGTCTCGCAGTAATTAAGAAAGAAATCCGTCGGAAGGAGATGGTCATGGCTATCCAAAAGAAGAGTTTGCGTGGTTCGAAGGGCAGCAAGAATACCAAGGCAGCAGCGAGCCGCGGCGCGAAACCGAAGTCCGGGGTACGCGGCGGCAAAGAGATCAATTTGAAACTTCCCGTCAATCATCTGCCGGCCGTGCAGTAAGTCTGAACCACCCAATATCATTACAGCTCGTGAGTGTGAAAGAAGGCTGCCGCCCTGCAGCCTTCTTTGTGTTCTGGCGACTGCCGGTAGATTCGAGGGTTGGATTTATCGCCAGTCGCTTTGCGCCGCGCGGCTGGGTTGCGTATGCTGATGGAGTTGGTCCGCCCCTGTCCTGCCTGAGATGAGCCTGCGTAGCATTGGACTTGCCAAAAGCATGAGGAGAGGTCTGTAAGCATGGTTCCGGCTTTGCGCGTGCGGGACGCGAACGGCGCCGGTGTGCGCGGGGACGGCGAATACGTCTTGTACTGGATGATCGCCAGCCGGCGGACGGTTTATAACTTTGCGCTGGATCGCGCGCTGGAATATTGCCGGGAGTTGGGGAAGCCGCTGCTCATTTTTGAGGCGTTGCGATGCGGCTATCCGTGGGCGAGTGATCGCTTGCATCGATTTGTGATCGATGGAATGGCCGACAATGCGGCGGCCTGTGCGCAAGCGGGAATCGCCTATTATCCGTACGTCGAGCCGCATAGCGGTGCGGGAAAGGGATTGCTGGAGGAAATCGCTGCGCGTGCGTGCGTCGCGGTGACGGACGAGTTTCCGTGTTTTTTCTTGCCGCGAATGGTGGCCGCGGCCGGGCGAAAGCTGCACGTGAAGCTGGAAGCAGTGGATTCCAACGGGTTATTGCCTCTGCGCGCCGCGGAGCAGGTGTTTTCGCGGGCGTTTGACTTTCGGCGGTACTTGCAAAAATCACTGGCGCCGCATCTGGCGGAATTCCCGGCGGCGGATTCGCTGGGGAAAGCGCAATTTACTATTGCTGAAGCGATGCCCGAAAAAATCCGAGCGCGATGGCCCGCAGCCGCTGTGGCATTGCTTGCAGGCGAAGCGGGAACGCTGGACAAATTGCCCATCGATCACCGTGTGAAGCCCGCGGCGCTGCGTGGCGGTTCAACCCAAGCCCGGCTGCGGGTGAAGGATTTTATTGCGCGCAAACTGACGGATTACGCAGAGAAGCGGAACGAACCGGAGTTGGACGCCGCCAGCGGATTCTCGCCGTACTTGCATTTCGGGTTTTTGTCGGCGCATGAAGTGCTGCATGCATTGGCGCGGCACGAAAAATGGAGGCCGGAGAAATTGTCCTTGCGCGCGAATGGAAGCCGCGAGGGCTGGTGGAACATGAGCGCCTCGGCGGAAGGCTTTCTGGATGAACTGGTGACGTGGCGGGAGGTGGGTTACAACTTCAGCTCGCACCGGGAGGATTATGACCGCTACGAGTCGCTGCCGGACTGGGCACAGAAGACGCTGCAAGAGCATGCGCGGGATGAGCGCGCATATATCTATTCGTTGGAGGAGTTTGCGAGCGGGGCCACGCATGATGCGCTGTGGAATGCAGCGCAGATGCAGTTGGTGCGCGAAGGGCGGATACACAACTATTTGCGGATGCTGTGGGGCAAAAAGATATTGGAGTGGACACGGACGCCGCAAGAGGCGGCGGCCATCATGATCGAGTTGAATAATAGGTATGCACTCGACGGGCGAAATCCCAATTCCTACAGCGGAATTTTCTGGGTGCTGGGCAGATACGATCGGCCGTGGGGGCCGGAACGGGCGATTTACGGAAAAGTCCGCTACATGACGTCCGAGAATACGGCGCGGAAGGTTTCCGTAAAGAAATATGTCGCGAAGTACGCTCCGGAAATTCCAGAGCGCGAGCGACAAGCGGCTTTAAAGTTCTAAAAACAGATTGCATCAACGCGGGACAGCGCAAGCCGCCATGGGGATGCAGCGACGGATAACAAGTTTGTTATACTGGGTTTGCGCTTCCGCGAGCCGTTGCGTTCCCGCCCAACGATTTGTTCCCTGAGTGTGAGGTACGTTTTGGAAGCACATCAGTCCTGGGAACAGCGCCCGCAGGGTCAGGCTTCCGCGCTTCGTTTAGACGTGCGCGACGGGATGCGCAGCATCCTGCAACTCTCTTGGGAGGAAACGGGTTAGCAGGGTGCAGCAGTGTGCTTGACTGCAGGCCAAATACCATGTCCCTCTCCTTCATGCCGCGTTTGTCCCGCGACCGTAATCGCCGCCGCCGAATTGTTAAGCGAGTCACGAATGTGGCCCTGATCTGTGCGGTCAGCGCACTGGCCGCGTACCTAATTACACGCTCCACTGGCGGAGGCGGGTTTAATCCCTCTGAAGCGGTGCGCCAAGCGCTGTTGCAACGCAACGACGGTCAGGCCCACGCGGCCAGCCGCACCAAAAGCGTGGATGGCCATGACTCCGCGTCGCCCACCGATAATCCGGTCAACTATTACGGCTATAAATTGCGGCCTGGCCCCTACCGCGTGGTGGAAGTCCACGATCTGGTGTTGCGAGATGCGCGGCGCGATAAGGATTTGCATGTGCGGATTTTTTATCCCGATGCTGCAGGCCGGTTTCCAGTGATCGTTTTTTCGCATGGCGCGGGAGGCTCGCAGAATTGCTGCGAGGCGCTGACCGAGCATTGGGCAAGTTATGGCTATGTGACCATTCAGCCGACGCATGAAGATTCCGCTGCGCAGCGTCGCGATGCCGGGGAAGAAGACGTGCGGTTCATGCAGGCCGTGCGGGATGCCTTAAAGCAGCCGAGTTTGTGGGAGAGCCGTCCGCGCGATGTATCGTTTGTGCTGGCTTCGCTGGGTGAGCTCGAGAAGCTGGTGCCGGGGCTGGCGGGGAAGATGGATGGGCAGCACATTGGAGTGGGCGGACACTCGATGGGCTCCTTCACCACGGAAGCGGTGGCTGGCGCACTAGTGGATCTACCCGGCAAGCCGGGAACGAGTTTTGCGGATGCGCGAGTAAAGGCCGCATTGTGCTTGTCCCCGCAGGGACCGGGGCAATTTGGACTGAGCGAGACGTCTTTCCGCACCATGCGCACGCCATTTCTCGGCATAACCGGCTCGCAGGATAGCTTGGGCCCAATTGCCAGCCCGGAATGGCACAAGAAGCCATTTGAGCTCAGTCCTGTGGGCGACAAATACCATGTGTTCATCGACGGCGCCAACCATATGTCCTTCATCGCGGCGCGCACGCTTTTGCCGAGCCGCTCGCAACAGGCGGAGAATATTTTGGGCTACACGAATTCTGCGGCGCTGGCGTTCTGGGATGCATATTTGAAAAATGACGCGAGCGCCAGGGAATATCTGCTGTCGGACGGTTTGGCGAGTTTCAGCAAGAATGTAGCCAAGCTGGAGCGCAGATAGCGTGCCAGCGCGAACAAATAGCGTCTTGCGGCGGGAATTTACGAGGCATCTTTCGTGAGTGAACAGTTTGTGTTTCGCAGCCGCATGCCCGCTTCCGCGGACAGCGTGTATCGCTTTCATGCCGGACCGCAAGCCCTGACGCAGCTGACGCCGCCATGGGAAAACGCCACGGTGTACGAGCAGAGCGGCGGAATTGCCGATTTGGGGTCGCGCGTTAAAATACGCCTGAAGATCGGGCCGCTATCGCAGACGTGGGTGGCGGAGCACACGGCGTGCGAGCCGGGCAGGATGTTTCGCGACACCATGGTCTCCGGACCGTTCAAGAAATGGGAACATACGCACTTGTTTGAGCCGGATGGAGCCGATGCCAGTTGGCTGGAAGATCGCGTGGACTATGAGATGCCGCTGGGGTGGCTGGGAAAAACATTTGGTGGGTGGTACGCGCGCAAGCGGTTGGAGCGTATGTTCGCCTGGCGCCATGCGACGACGGCCAGGGCGGTTACGGGTGACGCGCTCGCCCGGGCGGAGCGTGTAACGGAGGATCAGTGATGGCCATCTTTCGCAACAATCGGATCGCCGATGAGCTGCTCTCTGGCTACCGGACACAGTACGGAGAGACGCTGGGAGAGTTAACCGCCGGACACGCAGTGCTGCTGGTTTTTTTGCGGCATTTCGGCTGCACCTTCTGCCGGGAAGCGGTCGAAGAGGTTTCCAAAAAACGCGCGACCATTGAAGCCGGGGGAACGCGCTTGGCGTTCGTGCATTTGGGCACGGAGGAGAAAGCCAACGCGTTTTTTACGCCTTACGGACTGGAAGATACGCCGCGTTTTGCAGATCCGGAGGGGCACTTGTATGAGGCCTTTGGTCTGGTGCGCGCGGAGCTGCGGCAATATTTGAACCAGGAGAGCATCTTGCGCATGCTGATCGCTTGGCTGAACGGGCATTTCGTGGGCCTGCCGGCGGGCGATGTACAGCGCATGCCCGGGGCATTCTTGATCAGAGACGGAGAGATTCGCAAAGCGTTCCGGCACAAACTGGTATCGGACCGCCCGGATTATCTGGGACTGGTCGCAGCGACGTAAGCGATCGCGCTTTGCGGGAGTAAAATTCTTCGACAATAGTGTCGGCCGTTTGGAGCACCTGAAGATGACGAGGCTTTTCCGAATGCTAACCGCGGTCTTCGCGGTATGTTCCCTCCCGTTTAGCTGCCCGGCGCAAGTTCCCGTACCACAAGCAAATAGACCGCAAGCAAAAATAGAAAATGGCCTGATCGCCGGCAAGATGCAGGGGGACGTCCAGACATTTCTGGGGATCCCCTATGCTGCGCCGCCCGTAGGTGACCTTCGCTGGAAACCGCCGATGGCACCGGAGAATTGGAGTGCGGTGCGCCCGGCAAGCGAGTTTGGCGCGCGGTGCATGCAAGGGGCGATTTTTGGCGATATGGTGTTTCGCGACGCGGGCCCGAGCGAAGATTGCCTCACGCTCAATGTTTGGACGCCAGCAAAGGATCCGGGCGAGAAATTGCCGGTAATGGTGTGGATTTACGGGGGTGGCTACCGGGCGGGAGGGACGTCTGAGCCGCGACAAGACGGGCAATTTCTCGCCAAGCGCGGCGTGGTCGTAGTATCCATGAATTACCGGCTGGGCGCGTTTGGGTTTTTCGTGCTACCGGAATTGGCCGCCGAATCGGGAAAAAAAGCCGCGGGGAATTACGGGCTGTTGGATCAAGTTGCCGCGCTGCGGTGGGTGCAGCGAAATATCGCGGTGTTTGGCGGCAATCCTCAAAATGTCACCATCTTTGGAGAGAGCGCGGGATCCTTTTCCGTCAGCGCTTTGATGGCTTCTCCCGTCGCGCGCGGACTGTTCCAGAAGGCCATCGGAGAAAGCGGGGCGGCGTTTTCGAGTTCGGGGATTCCATTCAAGACCCTCGCCGAGCGCGAGGAGGTGGACTCCGCATTCGCCAAAGCCGGACTCGGAACCAGCGCGCTGAAAGAGTTGCGAGCCTTGCCCGCACAGAAAATCTTGGACGCCACGCTGAAGAAAGACGACAGTTCGCCGCAGTTGGGACCCAATGTTGACGGATACTTTCTGCCCGAGACGGTGCCGGCGATCTTTGCGGCGGGAAAACAGAATCCCGCCGCGCTGCTGGCGGGTTGGAACCGCGATGAAGGCGGCGTGGCGGCAGAAGTGGCGCAGGATACGCCGGCGAGCGCTACGCTGACAAACTTGGCGAAAAATGAATTTGGCGACAAAGCGCAAGAGTTCCTTCGCCTCTACCCCGCCGACGATGAACATGTTGCCGCACAATCGCTGGCCGCATTCCGCGGGGACAAGTTTATCGCGTGGTCCACGTGGAAGTGGCTGGAGGCGCAAGCCGCCACCGGAACCAGGCCGGTATATCGCTACAGCTTCGATCGCTCGTTGCCCAGCGCGACGAACAAAGAAGGGTTGGGGGCTTACCATTCGGCGGAGATCGAATATGTTTTCGGAACCCTGGCTTCGAAAGCCGGGGTGCCGTGGCGCGCGGAAGATCGCCAGCTTAGCGATCATATGCAGCAATATTGGGTGAATTTCGCGCGGCGGGGCGATCCCAACGGCGCGGGTTTGCCCGCTTGGCCCTCATATGATGCAGTGACGCAGTGGCAAGTGTTGCATTTGGATATCGAGTGCCACGCGGCGAAGGATGCGCAGCGCGAGCGCTACCTGTTCCTGAGCAGTGTTTGGGGAAAATAACGCCCGTGATGGGCAATTACCGTACGTGGTCTGACAGGGATGCAAATTGACGTTATCCCTGCGGGAATGATACAGATATAGGGTTGCATGGATGATGATTTAGGCGCCGGGCGGCGGCCCTTGAGCCGCGAGCCGGAATGGCGCCGGCGGTGCGGGAGTTTGCGGTAAACGCGGCAGCGCGATTGTGCATCTCATCCGAACAAAAGAACTGGCCAACTTTGCGGATACAAACTGGCCGCGCACGCATTGGCGTGGGTGTTAGAGGGACCAAGGAGTGTCGATGAATAGGGTTTTGACAGCGCTGGCTGTCGCACTGATAGCGGTTTTTGTGGTGGCGGGCTGCAACGACTACGGCAATACCTTTCAGTCCAACACTGGGGCGCAGATCACCACGCTCTCGCCGTCCAATATTACCGCCGGAAGTTCGTCGTTTACGCTGACCATTAACGGCTTAGGATTCGTGACCCAGACGTACATCACCTGGAACGGCATGAAGCTGGCCACCTCGGACATTACCGACAACGCCGGAAACGTCCTGCAAGTGTATGCCACGATTCCCGCATCCCTGGTGACCACGCCGGGAAAGGCGCTGATTATTACGCACAATCCCTTTTCCGGCGCGGGGAATAACGGATTATCGAATCCGCTCAATTTCGTTATCAACCCAGTGGTGCAGCCGAATCCCACTCCATTGCTGCAGTCAGTCAGCCCGCCGAACGCTACGGTTGGCCAGGTACCTGCGAACGGCCTCACGTTAACTTTGACGGGCGCGGATTTTGTGACCAACAGCGATCCCAAGCAGGCCGCCATGGTATTTTGGAACTTCGGAACAACCACGGTGCCGGCCATGACGTCGAATCCGGTGCAGTTGTCCGTGGCGCCGATGACCACGCCAAGCTCCACCCAAATTATCGTGACCGTCCCACAATCCTACTTTTCCGCCGGCACCGCGATCGTTTACGTAACCAATCCACCGAATCAAGCGGGCACCCCTCCCGCGGGTGGTGGCGGTAACAGCAGTGGCCTGACGTTTGTCGTGAATCCTGCCGCTGCCGCGGCAGCGGTCGCCAAGGCGCAAGGCGCGGCGGAAGAGACTCCCGCACTGAGCGCCGATGGCCGTTACGTGGCGTATACCGCGGGCGATGGTACGCACACGCAGATTTATTTGCGTGACACCTGCGAGGGCGCCGCGACGGGATGCACAGCGCACACGGCCTTGGTCTCCATTGGCGACGATGGCAGCGTCGCAAACAACGACAGTCACACGCCCTCCATGAGCGCGGATGGGCGCTATGTGGCGTTCGCCTCAGCGGCAACGAATCTGGTTCCGGCAAGTACGGCGTCAGGTATCGCGGGCCGACAAATCTATTTGCGTGATACTTGCACGGGAGTCCCGGCCGGTTGCGTGCCAACCACCGAACTAATTTCGACGGACGCCAGTGGGCAACTCGTCGGGACGGAAGGCGTCCTGCCCTCGGTAAGCGCTTCCGGGAGGTTTGTGGCCTTCGTGGCCGTGATGCGCAGCAAGTCGGCGAATAGCTCTAGCGCTGCAACACCAGGTTCCAGTTCAGCGACCAGTAGCGGATACCAGCAGATTTTTGTGCGCGATACCTGCTTGCGCGCAGCGAATTGCACGCCCAAGACTTCGCGGATATCCCTGCAGCCCGGGGAAGGCAGTAGCCCTGCCGCGGGCACCGCGCCAGCAGGTCCAGCGGTCAGCGGTGACGCCAAAAAAATTGCCGTGAACGGTGGAGGCACGTCCGTGCTGTTCACCCGCGCCGTGGCGGTGGATGATCGCGTCTTTGTGGCGGCACTGCAGGGAGCGCGCTAGACTGCGTTAGTGGATTCTTGCTGGGAAAAGAGCGCCGCGCCCGTGGCGTCCCAAGGTTCACATTGGACGGCCCCTTTCGTGAACAATAACCCCTATCCAGCGTCGAAGATATACTCTGCCAAGCGCACTTTGGTTGCCGGTGCGGGCGGTGGCATCGGTGCGATCCTGACCGGGCACCGATTCCTTGTTCTGCTGGACAACTCCGAACAAAATTTGCGCGAGATGGACATCACCCTGAGCGAGGGCGGCTTTGCCATTCACGCCGCGATCCTCGGGGATGTTCGCGACGTAGAGCTGCTCAGGAAAGTCTTCGAAATGCTGCGCGAGAGAAGCGTGGCCCAAGCGTGACGCGAAAAATCGCTGTGGTCACCACGTCGCGGGCCGACTATAGCCACCTATATTGGCCGCTGCGCGAACTGCAAATGCATCCGGACGTACAACTCGAATTAATTGTGCTGGGCGCGCATCTCTCTCCGGAATTTGGTGCCACGGTGCGGGAAATCGAGAACGACGGATTTGCTGTTGCCGCCCGGCTCGAGTGCCTGCTCAGTTCCGACAGCGACGTGGGCATGGCCAAAACCATTGGCCTAGCGACGCTGAGTTTGGCGGACACTCTGGGAGCCCTGCGGCCCGAAATCTTGCTGCTCATCGCCGACCGCTATGAAATGCTGGCCCCCGCCTCCGTGGCTCTAGCGCTGCGCATTCCTGTGGCCCACATCGAAGGCGGGGAAATCAGCGAAGGCGCTGTTGACGATGCCGTGCGCAACGCCTTGACGAAAATGAGTCACATCCACTTCACTTCCACGGAAGCGGCGCGGCGCAGAGTTATCGCCATGGACGAGGAAGAATGGCGCGTGCATCGTGCGGGCGCGCCGTCGCTGGATCACCTGCGGCGCAGCACGCTGCTGGAACGCGAGGCGCTGGAAGCGAAACTGGGATTCACGCTGCAGCAGCCGGCCATGGTGGTGGCCTATCATCCCGTAACCATCGCGCGCAACACGGTGCAGGAAGCCGATGCTGTTTTTGCCGCGTTGGAACGCCTGCCCGGTCAGATCTTATTTTGCTATCCCAACGCCGACGCGGGTAGCCGCGAACTGGTCGCTCGCACCCGAGCATTCGTGGCCGCGCGAAAGGGTTCGCAAGTGTTTGTGAATCTGGATGCCGTAACGTACTGGAGTTTATTGCGCCAGGCGGACCTGTTTCTGGGAAACTCCAGCAGCGGCATCATGGAGACGCCATCCCTGACGCTGCCGGCGGTGAACATCGGTCTACGGCAGCAGGGCCGCGAACGCGCCCTGAATATCGTCGATGCCGAGCCCACCGTAGCCGCGGTCTTGGCGGCCGTCGAAAAAGCGCAAAGCAGAGGCTTTCGTGCATCGCTCGCGGGCATGACCAATCCTTACGGCGATGGCCACGCCGCGGAGAAAATCGTGGATGTGCTAACGAAAGTCCCGCTGGGACAGGAACTGTTGATGAAGCGTCATAATTAAGCCTGCCGCCTGCATAACCACAAGATCCACACACGAAAATGACCATAAAGATTCCCCTCTCCAGCCCGGACATCACCGAACTGGAAATCGCTGCGGTTACCGCTGTGTTGCGGACCCCCAGGCTCAGCTTGGGCGAAAAGCTCCTGGAGTTTGAATCCAGGTTCGCAAGTTACAACGGTTCCGC
>DATFYV010000218.1:0-2495 GCA_035314845.1 Candidatus Acidiferrum sp. | reverse complement strand
ATGTGAATTTCGTCGATCAGATCAGCTAGCGCAAAGAGCCGCTGCAGAATCGGCGAAGTAATGTAGTAGGGCAAATTGCCATAGATCCGCAGGCGTCGCCCCACAGCGATAGCCGCAAGGTCGAGTTCGAGGATGTCGCCCTGTACTACGGTGAGATTCGGATATTCCTTGGCCAGCCGGCGCAAACCCGCGATGAGCGACGTATCCAGCTCGATGGCATAAACCGGCGCGCCGCTGGCCGCCAGATGCTCGGTCATCTCTCCATGGCCAGCTCCGATCTCCACCCAGCACGAATTCTCCCCGCCGGCGCGCGCTCCGCCGATGGTGTGGCGCGAAACGCCGATTGCCCGCGCAATCTGTTCGCGGCATTCGATGTCCGAAAGAAAATGTTGCCCAAGCCGTTGACGAGCCATGCGTGTGCCTAACAAGCATAGCAGGAGGGTTGCATCCGATGCCGCGCGACCATACCCGCCAATGCGGTAGACATGCGGGATTCACCGTGGTAAAAATAAGTTCAGCTTCGCATCGACGCACTTGTCGAGAAGGAGGTGATCCCTGAGGTACGCAACGAACTAATTTGAAGTAGGGGCGCTTGCTATCTACAAGCGCCCTTTTTTTTGTGGCTTTCGCACCGACTACAGCGGAGGCGCGGATTCCGGGCTCAAGGTTTGGAGGCCGGCGCGGGCGGCGATGCTGCAGATGCTTGCCGAAACGCCGCAAAATCTTCCCACACGTGTTCCACGGTGGTTCCGTCAATCGCCTTGCTCACCGGCGTATTTGGATCTTTCTCCGAATATATTTCCATGGCCACATTGCCGCAGCTGGGCGTTAACGCGTCCGGCGCGTACTCGTATTCTCCTTGAAACGTGGTGTCCGCCTTGCGGCCGCGCTGGTCGTACAAATCGAACTCCTCGCGCCCCGGGAGAATCGGAGTTAACTCCTTGCCCCCACACAGCAGCCGCATGCGCAGAAAACCATTCTTGAAGCGAACTTTAAACAGCGCGCTAAACTTGGGCCGTACGCGAACCACCAGCACGGGGCGATACTCCTGCGCGTCCTCCAGCACACTGGCCGGCGGCTTGGCCGCTGCCTCGTCGCCTCCGTTACGCTTGGCTGCTTTGCGTGCCGCGGACATCTCTTGCTGGTGGCTCATGAGATAGTTCAGCGGAGGGGTGACGAACCACACGCGAAACTCGCCGGCATCATAGGTATAAGGTTTCGTGTCGATGGTTCTGTCTTGCACCAGAAGCTGTCGCAGCGCATCGGCGGGAAACATGTCCGTAGGTTCGACGGGAAGTGCCACCGGAGTCGGGGGTTTCTCTCCCGCGGTGTCCTTCCTGGCTTGCTCGACCAGCGGCCGCACCACTTCCACCGGCACAATGGAAGCCAGATTGCGCAGCACGCTGGTGGTGATTCCCGCGACTTGCCCATCCAGCGTAAACAAGGGGCCGCCGGAATTTCCCGGATTAATGTTGATGTCGCTGTTGATGGCATCCTTGTCGATCTTGCTCACCACTCCGGTGGTCAGCGCCTTTTCACGGCCCAAGGGATTCCCAATGGTAAAAACGTGCTGGCCGACGACCAGATGCGACGCCGCACTGTTGACCAGCAGCGGGGCGACGACGCCTTCGCGAAACGCCGCGGGGTCGAACCAGATCACGGCGACGTCCTTGTCAGGATTTGCGGCGATCAGCCGCGCGGGGACTTTGCGCTTATCGTCAAACTGGACCGCAAGGTAGGTGGACGAGCTCACCACGTGATTGTTGGTTACCACCAGCCCGCTGGAATCCACCAGAAAGCCCGACCCGTTGCGCGATTCGGAATGAACGGCGACCACGGAGTTTTTTAGTCTGTCAAAGAGCGCGGTCAACTCCCCATCGCCTGAGCCGGACGAAGATTTTTTCTCTCCAGGAGACGAAGCACTGGAAGGCAGGTCTTCGATCTTGGCGTTATCGTTGGTGAGGTCGATGCGCTGCTCAGCGCCGCTCACTTGTATTTCCAGATTCCAGGTGTAGCGCTTGCCGCCCAGTTCGACCGGCTTGGGTGTTGATATGGTATAGCGTCCAGGGGCGAGTTGCCTTTCTGCTTTGCCCTCGAGATCGGTTTTCAGTTCCGTCGGCGCGTCGGTGCTCGCTGCATTGCGAACACTGATCACGAAAAAGGGAACAGGCTTCTGATTCAGATCTTTGTCCACCAAGACAACGCGTAGTCTGACGTTCACGGGCGCTGTTTGCGGCCGGGCGCTGCTGCCAGAAGTGAATAGCAACGAAGCCATCAGTAAATAAACGAACATGTCATGCCTCTCGTGGAGTCAACCGACTGCGTCGTCGCGGTTCTGCGGGTTCGGGTATTGCGGTGCATCTTATCGCTTTGTGGAGGCGATGTGTAGCGCGGGAGATATTTGCCAGGGTCACTTGGAGATCGGACGCCGCTATCAAGGGCGGGTAGCGGGTCAGTTTCCGATCAGCGGACAAATCGGAACTTATGGGAATTTC
>DATFYV010000217.1:0-4457 GCA_035314845.1 Candidatus Acidiferrum sp. | reverse complement strand
TGGCTGAACGGCAGCGATGGGCCTCCGCCAGCCGCGGTCGAAAAGGCTTATCTCGACATACTGAAGAACCTGGATTGGCAGAATCCCTCAGTGTCATCGGCCTCGGAAACGGCCACTACCGTGACTGGACCTTCGGGCGTGAAAATGACCGGCCCTTACGAATACGTGCCCCCGGTCTACTGGCTCACGGATAAGAAAGCCGGCGGCGCGTATGGCTACAACACGGAGACCAGCCCCGGCCCGGCGATTCCGCCACGCGAGAGTTTGGAACGGTTTATCCCTAAAGAACACCTGTGGCCCATCGATGAGTTTTGGAACTACCACTCTGGCGGGGAACGCTTCACGACCGTAAACGTCTTCACTGACGGTCTGAATCGCCGCTACGGGCAGGCGACGTCGCTGGACGATTACCTGCGCAAAGCGCAAGCGGTCACCTACGACGGGCAGCGCGCCATGTTCGAAGCCTATGCACGCAACAAATACACTTCGACGGGTGTGATCCAGTGGATGCTCAACAACGCCTGGCCTTCGCTCATCTGGCACCTCTACGATTATTATCTGGTTCCTGCGGGCGGATATTTTGGAACCAAGAAGGCTTGCGAGCCGGTACATATCCAGTATTCGTATGACGACAATTCCGTGGCGGTGATTAACGGCACCTTCGAGACGAAGAAGGGCATGAAGGCCACGGCGAAAATCTACGATCTGGACGCCAGCGAAAAAGCCTCCAAGGAAGCTTCGCTGGATCTCGCGCCAGACAGCAGCAACAAAGCCTTTGACCTGCCAGCGGTGACGGGAATCAGCAAGACGTATTTTCTCCGTCTGCAGCTGCACGACGGCGCGGGCGCGCTGCTAAGCGATAATTTTTACTGGTTATCGACCAAGCCCGACACCCTGGATTGGGCCCACAAACAAGATACCGTGTACACCCCGCAGAAAGACTTCGGCGACTTGAGCGGGCTGAACAGCTTGCCGCAGGTGAAACTGGACGTCACGGCGATATCGGTTGGCAACCCGCGGGTGCCGAGACGGTTGCTCATCAAGCGTGTTACGGTCAAAAATCCGAGCTCAAGCATTGTGTTCATGGCGCATCTGCGACTAACCCGAGCCGAGGATGGTGCAGACGTAGTTCCCGTGTTTTGGGAAGACAATTATTTCTCGCTGCTGCCGGGGGAAACGCGCGTGGTACTGGTGAGCTTTCCCGACGCCGGTCAACCCGTAGCGATTGAAGTCGACGGTTACAACGTCACGCCGCAGACCCTCAAACCATAAGCGTAGGTACCGTGCCGGCCAACAATTCTTCGTTCCCGGCGCGTTTTTGAGTATAGTGGCGCGCACAGGTCGACGCAGGTCCCCGGAAAGACGGGTGTCGCCATCGCGCGCGCATCGCTGGGTATTTCGCACACCTCCGCCACGGTCTCCGCATTGCCAAGCTGGCAAGACGAATGGGCTGGCGGCTGGCAGATGGTCGCTGTGGCGCTGCTCGGCTACGTCATGGGCGCCGCGGGGATGTTTTTCGCCTTCGGGCTTTTTTTTAAGCCCCTGGACTCCGCGTTCCATTGGAGCAGGGAAGCGATCTCCGGATTTACATCCATCGCCGGCGTGGTTTATGCACTGACTTCTCCGTTCGTCGGGCGGCTGGCGGATCGCTTTGGACGCAAGCGCGTGATCTTGTGCTCTACCGTTCTTTACGCCGCGGTTTTCGCTGCACAAGGTTTTCTCACTGGGCGCATCTGGCAGTTTTACGCTCTAGCGGCGCTTATGGGACCCGCCGCGGCGGGCACCTCAGCGCTCACCTACGGTAAAATCATTTCCACGTGGTTTGATCGCAGCCGCGGGATGGCGCTTTCGATCTTGGCTTGTGGCGCAGGGCTCGGCAGCGTGGTGATTCCGCCCTTCACACAATTTCTGATCGGGCACTATGGATGGCGCGCCGCATACTTGCTGCTTGGCGTATGCACGCTTACCCTTGGTACCATTCCGGTCGCCCTGATATTGCAGGATGGGCCGGGTGCGAAAGCCACAAATATAGCTTCCTCGACGCTCGAACCTCGCGAAGCTCGAAGCGTTCGTCCCGGCAATCTTCCAGTTGCTTCAAAATCACAAATTTTGACTAGCTATCCATTCCTCACCCTACTGGCAGTATCCGCGATGATTGGTATTACCTACGTCGGCGTTCTAACGCACCTGGTTCCGCTGTTAACGGACCGCGGTCTGACGGCGGAGCAGGCCGCTCGGCTGGTGTCTTTGCTGGGTGGCGCGGCGATTGCCGGCCACCTGTTGATCGGAGTTTGCCTGGATCGCTTTCCGGCGGCGCGGGTCACGGCGCTGATGCTGACGCTCTCCGGGATAGGCGTCGCGGGGATTGGCGTGGCACGCCCCGGGGTGGCGCTGACGCTGGCGGTGATCTTTCTCGGCGCCGCTCTGGGGGCTGACAATGGCGTCATGCCGTATCTGGTCGGCCGGTATTTTGGGCTAGCGTCGTATGGCGAATTTCTTGGGTATTTTATGGCCGCCGGCACGCTGGGCGCGGCCGGCGGGGCGCTGCTGATGGGCCGCGTGTTTGACCGATACCATTCCTATCTGCTGATGACCAACCTGATCGCCGCCGCTTCGTTGGTGGCTGCGCTGCTGGTGTACCTGCTCCCACGGCCCACGGAAGCTTGTAAGCAATCAGAATAACCGCAGTCTGCGCAACTAATAGTTACGCAACCAAAGTCCGCGTCCAATTCATCCTATGGTCTATAATTTGCCGAAGGCGCCGGTGATGGCCGGCGCAGAGAGGTGCACCGTGAGAGTCTGGAAGAAAATTGCCGCGATGGCCACGTTTGGCGTGTTGCTGGCCGGCACCGCGACGGCGGACACGCTGGAACTGAAGGACGGCCGCGTGCTCCAAGGCCGCTTCCTGGGCGGCACGCAAGCGGTCCTGCGCTTTGAGTGGAACGGTGAGGTGAAGACCTTCAGCGTCAACGACATCGTCGCGCTCACGTTCACCAGCAATTACCACGAACAAGGCAACGCGCCGCCGCCTCCTGCGCCTCCGCCAACCCAGGACAATAATGCGCCCCCGTCTCAGCAAAATGACCAACAAGCCAGTGCTGGCCCTCTTCCTGACGCCCCAGCGCCGCCTCCCGCTCCCGCCGACGCTCCATCGCCGCGCGGAGCAGCGCTGGCCAGCGCGCCCGCGGCTCCTGCCACTCCCGGTAGCTCGGTGACGCTACCCGCGGGCCAGAGCATCCTCATCCGCATGATCGATAGCGTGGACTCTAAGAAAAACAATGTCGGTGACGTATTTCACGCCAGCCTGGAGACCGATCTGTTGATCAACGGCGTATTGGTTGCGCGGCGCGGCACGGACGTGTACGGCAAGCTGGACTATGCCAAGGAGGCCGGGCATTTCAGCGGCAGCGCGGAGCTGGAGTTGCAATTGACCAGCTTGGTCGTCGACGGACAAACCTATCCCTTGGTCAGCGACGATTACACCCTGAAAGGGAAGGGCCGCGGCGGCGACACCGCCAAGAAAGTAGGCGGTGGTGCGGTGTTGGGCGCCATCATCGGCGGAATTGCCGGCGGCGGAACGGGCGCGGCCATCGGCGCGGGCGTCGGCGGCGCGGCGGGCGCGGGGGTGCAGGTGTTTACGCGTGGCAAAGAGGTGAAGGTGCCGAGCGAAACTCTGCTGGAGTTCCGGCTGCAGCAACCCGCAACCGTGAACGCCACAGCCCGCTAGGACGTGGCGAAGTCCGACGGTAAGGGGTGGACGCCGCTGCCAATTCTAGACAGAATCGAGCGGATTTAAGGGCGATAGAGGGCGAAGCCGTCCTATTCTGGAACTGTAAGTGGTTCCATTCTGGCACTTTAGCGTGTTCCAATACGGGACAGTTCGTTTCCCGCCAACCCCGTTATCAAACTGTGAACAATCCCTAGTACTTTTTCCTTGCTCTTCTGGCTGTTAGTAAATAGGCTACCCGTAGGTGGAGGTACAACGTGCCAAAAGAGAAACCAAGAGTAAACATCGGGGAAGTCATCAAGAGCTACCGCAGCCAACGCGGCCTTTCCCAGGGAGACATCGAGCGGCGCACTGGATTGCTGCGCTGCTATTTGTCGCGCGTCGAGAACGGGCACACCGTGCCTTCGCTCGAGACGCTGGCGAAAATCGCGCAGGCCATGGACATTTCACTCGCGGATTTTTTCCCCGGAACGGAAACGCCTCGGGACAAAGAGACGCAAAAGATGCTGGGGGAGCTCTCCGGAGATGAAATCCGTTTCCTGGCGGAGATCAAGAAATACAGCAACACGCTTTCGGACGGCGATAAGCGCTTGGTGGTTGCCATGATTCGCAAGATGGCCACTATCATCCCGCCCCCGGGTCCGAAGAAGGCAGTGATTGCGCGGCGTCTGACGGCGTAACGTCGCTTCCTGCCTTAGGAGGCTCCGCCATCCATCGCCAGTTGGGGCAC
>DATFYV010000216.1:0-7150 GCA_035314845.1 Candidatus Acidiferrum sp. | reverse complement strand
AACCAATCCTCTTGACCCTGTCGTTATCACCGTTGGCACCATCCACGGCGGCACCAAAAACAGCATCATCCCTGACGAAGTTAAGCTGCAGTTGACGGTGCGAACCTACAAGCCCGAAGTGGAAAAGCGCGTTCTGGTATCCATCGAACGCGTGGCCAAGGGAGAAGCGATGGCTGGCAACGCTCCCAAGGACCCGCTTGTGAAAGTCACCCATGCTGCAAATGCTATGTACAACGATCCAGAACTTACCCGGCGCCTCGTCGCCACACTGCGCGGCGTGCTAGGCCAGGGCAATGTGGTCGAAATTGAGCCAACGATGGTCTTCGAGGACTTTGCGGAATTCAATCTTGCGGGAATACCATCCGCCGATTTCTTGGTCGGAGCAGTGGAACCTGGCAAATTCGCGGCTGCCCAGCAGTCCGGTGCGCCCCTGCCGCAGTTGCATTCCTCCACTTGGGCCCCGGATTATGCGCCTACCATCAAAGAAGCAATCACGGTCGAAACCACGGAATTACTGGAGTTGTTGAAACATTAAACGCGGGAGTTGGACCGCAGCGCGCCGGTCGGGAGTTCTGGGAGCCGCCCGGCGAAGAACAGTTTGTCACCGAGACGAACCCTCATCGGCCTCTAGCCGGACACCGCACAACGAAAAGTCCTGCCGGTTATCTGGGAGACTTGATAGCAGAGCGCTTTCTGCGGTAGACCAATCAATCTCCGGGGATCCCAAGGGGCGGCCGCGGCGTTCCCAACATTCGTAGGCCAGTTTCGCCAAGACCTCATGGGCGCTGCATGCAGTGGGACTGTTCATCACCATTCCCTCCTGTGTTCGCCGGTCGGCGCGATAGCCGTGCGCTGGGCCACATCGCTGCACGAACGCTGTCGGCGGAACCCATGGCCACGGAGAACGACGCGGGTTGGTTTGAAACTTCATGCCATGCCTCCAGTGGAGCTGGATTGCTACTCGGAGGTTCTGCCCTTGCAACTGGCGTGCCCGCATGCGCAGTCAATGTCTGGCATTTTCTCCATGGCCGCGCACTGCGTGCTGCAATACTTCCCCGATGTCGCCGTACAAGAACAAACCGGATGCGCGCATTTCTCGCCTTTGTCGGTCGTCATGTCATTTTCCACCTTTCGCTCAGCCACTTTTACCGGACAGCGCGATCTTAAGCGCATTCCAGCGGCGTGGCTGTCCAATACGGCACAGTATTCTCACGGCCGTCCTGCGACTTTCCCCTCGGGGACTTCTGCTCGCCTGCTAGCGAAAAATAGAGGGCCTCGGAGAAAAACAGGAAGGTAGCTCTCCCAATCCCGCTCGCAAGACACCTCCTTGTATATATCTTATATTTGTCTTGACAATACAGTAGTGCTGCCCCATACTTTTTCGAGTGGGGGTGTGTCCGGTCACTGCCGCGCTGCTGTCGGCCCATTCGCCGGCGCCAGGGATAACCAATCATGCAACAAAAACCAGGGCTAAGTCCCCTGCAATGAACACTTGCAGAAGGTTGTGAAAACAAAGCAACTTTAAGTCCTTTTAGAATCACAACCTTTCGCAATTATCCCCCGGGCCCCCCCGCCCGGGCCGTCCGGTCGCCTCGCTCCCTCCTTCTTTCGAGGCGGAGGTTACCCAACGACCGAGCCATTGCCACAAAGCCAGCGGCCCAGACCTGCAATTCGTCATTCGTAGTTGAGGGGCCTAAAGCTGGCCGCGGGAGTCCGGTTAAACAACGTATTGTCTTCTATTTAGATAGGCATGCCGCTAGCAGGCCCAAGGCTCAAGGCGCGAAATGCCGGTCATTCATTTTTCTGATGACCAGTAGTGAAATCTTCAATGTATGGTGCTATACTCTGGCCAACGGTTCGGTGTCTCCGGCTTGCCTCCGGCAACCCGTTTTTCGTTAAGCATCGCTGGCCGCACAGGCATCGCGAACCGCTCGCAATGGGAGGCTCCATGGAATCCATTGAATCTGTCTTCACCGGGCCAATGCTCTATCTGGCCATCGCCTGGGCAGCCATCACCGTCATTTTTATGGCCCTGATGATCTGGCGTACACTGCTCACCAGTCACGAAGACGACCAGATTTTCCTCAGCAAAGGCGAGGATTATATGGCTCGCGAACAGCAGGAATTGATCGCCAGAATCACCCGGTTGGCGCGCCCCATCATGACCACGGGCATCGCCTCTGGCGGTTTGCTGCTCTTAATTGTCGGCATGTTCGTGTACCAGGGTTTGAAGCACTTCTAGGCCCGTCTCTAGCGAACTGGCTCTTCCGCTTTCAACCGGTCTTTGTGTGCCTTTGACTTAGCGAGACGGCGGCTTGGCAGTCGGACTCGCCGGTTCGTTCTTCGGCGTGTTGTTCGGTTCGGGTGGCCTCTGGGTCGCCACGGATGGCACCAGGGACGTATGGTTGAGCACGATCAGCCAGCGGCCGTCGCGTTTCTGCAGCACCAGACTGGTCTGCCCTTGCGACGCGGACATTTGCTCATCCACCAGCGCTGAAAAATCCCACTGATAGCAGGCCCAGGCCACGTTACCGTCCACTTTGATGTAGGTGTTGGCGCGGTCCAGGCGCACCCGCTGCATGCGTGCGCGCTGCTGCTGGTAGGTTGCCAAATAATTTGTCCAGCCGATCACCGGCGGCGCGTAAATTCCATTCACCACTATGACGTCGTCCGCATAGTCCTTGTGCAGCTTCTCGATGTCCGCGAGTTGCCAGGCACCCAGCATCTCGGAAATGACGTAGTCCACCCGCTGCTCGTCCGGGAGCGGCAAGGGCGAGGAGTTGTCCGCGGGAGGAGGTGCGTTCTTGTTCTTCTTTTGCGCCGCGGCCGGCGACGCCGCGCATAAGGCCAGCGCAAGCAGAAGCGAAAGCACCGCAATCATGCGGCTGGCTAGGGGAACTGTTCTGCGATCATCCATTGTGCATATTCCTTTGGTCGAGCGATTGCCCGGCGGCGCACCGAACGCTGCAGCGCGGCGCTTCCGCAGCGAGAATAGCACTTCTGAATCCGCTTGCAGCAGGCCTTGTCGCATGTTGTGCACAAGATTGTGCCGCAGATTTCGTTAACGGTTTTTTCTGGGGAGCTGCTATTGGCGCGCCTCGTGCGTGGCGCTCACCAGATTCACAAACAGGCGGTACGCTCCGGGCACGCCTTCGGGCAGTTGGCGAAAGAACGCCAAGCCCGTGTAAATGTACATACCCTTGCCATAGTGCGCGTAAACCAGTCCGCCGTTGAGGTCCGCTTCGCCGGGATCGTGCATCGCCAGCAGCGGCGTATATTTGGCGTCGAACTGGCTCCAGAAATACAGCCCGCGTTCTTGGACCCATCCGGTGAAATCCCTTGGCGTGATTTTATTCGGCGTATTCAACAGCGGATCGTCGGGCCGCAAGAATGTCACGGCAGCATTTTCATCGGTGATGCGCGGCAGGGGCGCGCCGGCTGCGTTCGAATCGATCTTTGCGGGATACGGCGCATACTGAAATTTGTCCCACGCGAAATCGCGCTGATATTCCACCACCAGTGTTCCGCCCCCCGAAACGTATTCGAGCAGCCGCTGATTAGCGCCCGCCAGCTCCGGCCGCAATTCGTAGGCGCGCACGCCGACGACGATCGCATCAAACTTTCTTAAATCGCCAAAGTTCAGCGCCTGCGCATCCAGCATCGTCACGGGAATGCCCAGGCGCGAAAGCGCCTCCGGGACCGGTTCGCTTTCCGCGGAGATGTAGCCGACGTGGAGATTTGCAGGTACGTCCACGTCAAATGCGTGCACCACGCACTCCGCCGGCGAACTCCACAGTAGCGTAGGCATCGACGGCAACGCCTCCAGCGAAGTCCTAAAGCCGTACATAGTCCCGTCATAGCCGAGCGCATACGGTTGCAGCGTATAGTTTCCGGGCTGCAAGTCTGCCGGAGGAATGACCCGCAGCTTTGCGTAGCGATCTCCAGGGCCGGAAAATTCGAGCGGCGTCTTTGGTATCTCGGGCCAGCCGGCGGGCAAGCCTACTCCGACCACAACCTGAGCGGATCGTGAGACATACGAGTGCACTCGCACAAACACATCAATCGGCGCGTGATCCCGATTGAGGACCTCCACAGCCTGCGTCGGCTCGACCGCGAGCGTATAGCCCGGCACGATGCGTAACGGCACGCGCTCGGCTCGTGTGCTGGTCGCCGAAACGTGAGTAACCGGCTGATCGTAGTGCAGTTCGTAACCAAATATTCTGACCCGCTGGTCGATCAGCGCCAGCGGAGGCGGTTCCGGCAATATCCCCAGCGCGGAATCTGGCGCTGGCACCGGAGCGCGTATCAAAATCGTCAGCTGCGTCTGCCCCGCGGGATCTTGCGTGGTCTTAATCTCCTCCGGAGATTTGGCCGTCAACGCCAGCGGTCCCGCCAGTCCGGCGGGACCAAACTCGCAGCGAATTTCCGGCCGGCACCGCGCCTTGGTTTTAATCGAAACTTCCTCGCCCTCCACCAGTTCGCTGCGATCGGCGTCCGCCGAAACGCTCAATCCGGCTGCCAGTCCCAGAGCGCGTTCCATCTTATCTTCGGTCTTCCACACATCGAACACGAGACTGGGAGGAGCTTCGACTTTGATGGCCGCATTTTTGCCGGGAACAGTAGGGGCCAGCGTGGCGAGGGCATCGGCTAGCTCCCTCGCTGCCCTGGCCCAGTCCAAAGCCAGCGCTGCGTCATGCGCCGCATGAATCGCCTTTTCCACCTCCGCGCACTCGGCGCGCCACTTTGATTCTTTGGTGGCCGACCATTGCGTCAAAGGGACTGCCAGAATCTTGGGATCGAAAGGTTCGCCCGATTCCGTCACCAGGGCCAAGGCCTGCGACAGGAATGGCGAATTTATGAAATTGGTGATGCCCTGAGTCCGGTGATTTGTAAACGCGTCCAGCCCAATTTCCCGATAGCTCTTGCCGTATAGGGGAGAGATTTCATCGACCGGAACCAAGTAGGAGTTTGGCTTCTTCGCGCCGCGATCCACATTCAGAATTTTCACCGGTGCACCGTCTCCGCCCCAGGGGCCGAGCGGAAGCGCCCCGATGGCCACGGGCAAACGCGGATAGGCGCTCGCATCAGCCGCCAGTTGCACGGCCTTCGGCGTTAGCAAGCCGGCGGCGACGTGATGGCCGTGCCCGCCGATCAGGTTATTGATCACAATGTTGGGACGCACCGTGCGGATCACGCGCACCATGTCTTCCAGCACTTGATCGCCCCAGATTTTTTCTGTTTCTTCCGCGGTTTTGGAGTAGCCAAAGTCCCTGGCGCGCGTGAAATATAGTTTCACGCCGTAGCCGCGCGTGGCGGCGAGCAGTTCTTGCGTGCGAATTAAGCCGAGTTGCGGCGCCTGCTCCGGGCCGAGTGCATTTTGACCGCCTTCGCCCCGCGTCAGTGACAGGAGCGCCACGTCCGCGTGGAGGCCACGAGCCAGATAGGTCAGGATCGAGGAGGATTCGTCGTCCGGGTGCGCGGTTATGTACAAGATGCGTGTGGTCACCTGCGCGCTGTCGATAGCCTCAAGCGTTTCTGCCAGGCCTGGACCGGTTCCGGGTGCCGGAGGGAATTGCGCCGCGGTGCGCGGAGCAAATAGCGGGGTGCTAAAAAACGCCAGAACAAACAGCAGGGTCCGAAAACGCTTCACGCTACCTCCGAAGTTGAAACGATGCTTGCGGGAGTGAATGGCCATTCTCGCACCTCGCGCGCGCGAACCAAAAACGCCAGCACGCCCAAGGCGATTTCCAGCAGTCCCCATTTGCGCGCTGGACCGGTGTACCAGAACAGTGCCGCCCAGCCCATCATGGTGAGCACCGCAGGTAATGGATACAGCCACATTTTGAAGGGAAAGCGGTCCGCGGACCAGCGACGATGCAACAGGATAATGCCCACGGCCTGACCGATAAACTGCACCAGCAGGCGCATAGCGAGAATCGCCGCGATAACCGTCTCCAGGCGGAACAGGATGCTGAATACGAAGGCCAGGCCGCCGAGCACTAGCAGCGAGACATGCGGAAAATGTTTGGTGGGATGCAGCTTCCCAAATACCGCGAAAAAATTCCCGTCCAGCGCCGCCGCGTAGGGCACACGGGAGTAGCCCAGCAGCAATGAAAAAATCGAAGCCAGTGCAATCCACAACACCATCCAGGTGGCAAAATGCGCCGCGGAGGACCCGTAGAGCTTTTCGACAAAGGTGCTGACGATGAAAGGAGAATACTGCGCCTCACGCCACGGCAGCACTCCGAGAATGCTGGTCTGCATCGCCAGATACAGCGCGGTGATTCCCAAGATGGAGAGAAAAATTCCGCGCGGAATATTTCGTTCCGGATCGCGAATCTCGCCGCCCAGTTGGCAGATGTTGTAGTAGCCCCAATAACTGTAAATAGTATTCACCGTGGCCGCGCCCAGCGCCGCAAAAAACGCCCACGACAAATGGAACGCTCCCGGCGGAAAGTCAAAGGCCTTGCGGGCGTCAAAATGTGTGACGCCGCCCCAGATCAGCCACAGCATGGTGGCGATCACTCCGGCCCACAGCAGTACGGAGATTTTCCCGATGGTGGTAATGCGTCTATACAGCAGGACCACCAGCAAAATCACCAGTCCGCCGGATACCGCTTTCGCCTCCCACTTGTTCAAGGGATGCAGATATCCCGCGTAGCGTGCGAAGCCAATTGCTGCCGAAGAAACGGAAAGCGGCGCCTGCACAAAGGTCTGCCACACAAATAAAAAAGACATCAGCCTGCCCCACCGAGCCGGGCCGTAGGCTTCGCGCAAGAAAACGTAGGTTCCGCCGGCCTTGGGCATGGCCGCGCCCAGTTCCGACCACACAAAGCCGTCCAGCGTAGCCAGCATTGCCCCCGCAAGCCACGCAAGCAAACATTGCGGACCTCCCATCTGCCGAATCACGATGGCGCTGACCACGAAGGGGCCAATGCCAACGATCTCAATCATATTCAGAGCGACGGCTTCTTTAAGCCCTAGCCCGCGTTCGAGGCCCTCCTTTGGCGCATTCCTCGGCGCCGGCAAGCCGTCCGCTTGTGCGTTCACGTCATCGCGCAAATTCATTGGTCCGCCGAGAATAGCAAATCAACAGCGCACCTCCTACTCTGGGTACGAGCGGTCGGGTCATTTCCATGTGCGCTGTTGG
>DATFYV010000215.1:0-3191 GCA_035314845.1 Candidatus Acidiferrum sp. | reverse complement strand
ACGGCCACGGTGGTCTTGCCCACGCCGCCCTTTCCGCTGGCCACGGCTACGAGATTTCTTACGCCGGGAATCGGCTGACGTTCAGGTGCTTGCTGCGGTGCTGGTGGCATAGTTTTTTATTCTCAAGATACGAAACAGAGTCGAAAGCGATTCCCTTGCCGCGCTCAGAACAGCAGTTTCCTCCTTATGAGCGAAAAACACCGTGCCGCGGCGTCCGTAACAACGGTGGCTACGCGTTCGCGCCGTGGCACTTTTTGTATTTCTTGCCGGAGCCGCAAGGGCAGGCATCGTTGCGGCCAACCTTGGCTCCCGCTTTTACCGGTTTCGGCGCTTCGGCTTGACCCTGTCCCGTTTGATACTGCAAATCCTGCTGTTGGCGCTGCTGGCGGCGTTCCATTTCCTTGGCAAACGCGGGCAAATGTTGCGGCGTGCTCGGCGCGGCGTCGCTGCGCGCCGCGGCGGCTGCACCGATTCTTTGCGCGGGAGGCGGCAAACCGGAGGACGAGACATTCCCGCCAGCAATCCCCGGCGCAGCCTGCCGCGTTTGTTGCGGCCTCGGCGGTTCGGGACGAGCCTGCAAGCGCAGCGGCGGTTGCTGTTGACCATCCGGCGGACCGCCCGGACGCGGCGCTTCGTCGGCCTTTTGCACCTGAATATGGAACAGATAGCGCACGGTTTCGTTGTCGATGCGCGCCATCATGTCTTCAAACATCGTAAAAGCTTCTTTTTTGAACTCAACCAGGGGATCCTTTTGCCCGTAGCCGCGCAGACCGATGGCTTCCTTCAAATGGTCGAGCGACAACAAGTGATCTTTCCACTGCGAATCGACGACGTCGAGGATGATGCGCCGCTCCAGCCAGCGCATCAGCTCCGCACCAAACTGCGTTTCCTTTTCTTCGTAGCGCTTGATGATGGCGTTGACTGTGGCGTCGGCCAGTTCGTCATGCGCCAAGGTAGCCGGGTCCGCGCCGGCAGCTTTCACATCGAGGCCGAACTGCGCGTTGGTCTCCGCCAGGAATTGCGTGCCGTTCCATTGATCCGGGTGCTGCTCGCGCGGGCAGAACGTTTCCACCAATTCGCGGGCGACTTCCTCTGCAACGCTCAGAACATAATCGCGCTGATCTTTGCCTTCCAGCGCGGAGCGGCGAATGCCGTAAATGGTCTCGCGCTGCTTGTTCATTACGTCGTCGTATTCCAGCAGGTGTTTGCGGGCGTCGAAGTTCTGCGCTTCGACGGTCTTTTGCGAATTTTCAATGCGCCGCGAAATCAAACCAGACTCGATGGGCACGCCCTCGGTCATGCCTAGACGGAACATCAGCGCCTTGACGCGCTCGCCGCCGAAAATACGCATTAAATCGTCTTCCAGCGACAGAAAGAATCGCGACGAACCGGGATCGCCCTGCCGTCCCGCGCGCCCACGCAACTGATTGTCGATGCGCCGAGCTTCGTGGCGTTCGGTGCCAAGAATGTGCAGGCCGCCCAAAGCCACGACTTCATCGTGTTCGGACTTGCACTGCGCGGCGAAGTCGTCGTAAATCGGCTTCCACTGGTCGGACGGCACCTGAAAAATTTTGCCCTCGTGCTGGAAGAGCACCATGGGCACCGCGGCGGGTGCATCGGCGGAAGCCGCGCCGTCGCCAATCACCGCAGGCGCGGACGCGTACGGCATCGCCAGCCGCCTCTTCAAAAAATAATCGCGGGTCATCTGCTCGGGGTTGCCGCCTAGCAAAATGTCCGTACCGCGGCCGGCCATGTTGGTGGCCACAGTCACCGCGCCTTTGCGCCCGGCCTGCGCCACCACGCCGGACTCACGCTCGTGCTGCTTGGCGTTCAGCACCTGATGCGGAATGCCGTGATGCTTCAGCAGTTCGGCGATTGCCTCGGATTTTTCGATAGAAATCGTCCCCACCAGTACCGGTTGGCCACGTTCGTGATATTGCCGGATGCCATTAGCCAGCGAATCGTCTTCCTGCAAAATGCCGTTGACCACGGCCTCAAATTTTTCTTTTTCCGTGCGATACACGACGTCGGGATACTCTTTGCGAATCAGCGTGCGGTTGGTGGGAATCACCACCACATCCAAATTATAAATTTTGGCAAATTCGGAAGCTTCAGTTTCCGCCGTTCCAGTCATGCCAGAAAGCTTTTTGTACATGCGGAAATAATTCTGAAAGGTAATCGTCGCCAGGGTCTGATTCTCGCGTTCGATCTTCACGCCTTCCTTGGCTTCCACAGCCTGGTGCAAGCCGTCCGACCAGCGCCGCCCGGGCATCTGCCGGCCTGTAAATTCATCGACGATGATCACTTCGCCGTCTTTGATGACGTAATCCACGTCTTTCCGATACAGCGCATGCGCGCGCATGGCCTGATAGACGTGATGCATGATGTCGATATTCGCCGGGTCGGACATATTCGTCAGCCCCAGCAAACGTTCGCATTTTGCGAAGCCTTCTTCCGTCAACGTGGCGGTGCGATGTTTTTCATCCAGGGTGTAATCGATGTCCTGAATCAGTTTGGGAATAATTTTGTCGATCTTGGCGTATTTGTCGGTGGACTCTTCCGAAGGCCCGGAAATAATCAGCGGGGTGCGCGCTTCGTCGATGAGAATGGAGTCGACTTCATCGACGATGCCGAAGTGGTGCCCGCGCTGGACGCAAGTGGCCAGGTCGTACTTCATGTTGTCACGCAAATAGTCGAAGCCAAATTCGTTGTTGGTGCCGTACGTGAGATCCGCCGCATAGGCCGCGCGGCGCTGCTCGTCATCCAGGTCATGCACGATCACGCCGACCGTCAACCCCAAGCCGCGATACAGCGGACTCATCCACTCCGCGTCGCGCCGCGCCAAATAATCGTTCACGGTAACAATGTGCACGCCGCGACCCGCCAGCGCATTCAATACCGCGGGCAGGGTGGCCACCAGGGTCTTGCCTTCGCCCGTTTTCATCTCCGCGATTTTGCCGTCGTGCAGCACCATGCCGCCAATCAACTGCACGTCGAAATGCCGCATCTTCAGAAAGCGCCGTCCGGCTTCGCGCACCAGTGCGAAGGTGGGCACAATCGCGGGCTCCAGCGCCCGCTGCAGCTGCTCGCGGTACTCCGGCTCCGCGGGGTCAGCGTCCTGCAAGCGTTCCTGCACCTCGGTGCGCAACTGCGCGAAGCGCTCCTTGAGCTTTTCGTCGCTGAGCGCCTGC
>DATFYV010000214.1:0-10286 GCA_035314845.1 Candidatus Acidiferrum sp. | reverse complement strand
CAACTGATCGAAGCCACGCGCGTTTTAGTGAAGGAAGGATTTGTGGTGCTGCCGTACACCAACGACGATTTGATCGCGGCACGGAAGTTAGTGGATGCTGGTGCGGCGGCGGTGATGCCGATGGCCGCGCCCATTGGCTCGGGGCTGGGTATCCAGAATCCCGCCAATCTGCGCATTTTGCGCGAGCGCATCACCGAAGTGCCGCTGATCGTGGATGCTGGCGTGGGCACAGCGTCGGACGCGGCGGTGGCGATGGAGTTGGGTGCCGATGGAATCTTGATGAACACGGCGATTGCCGAGGCCCAGGATTCCGTGCTGATGGCCGAGGCGATGCGCGACGCTACGATCGCCGGCCGCAAGAGCTTTCTTGCCGGCCGCATGCCCAAGCGCCTGTATGCTGCGGCATCCAGTCCTTTGGCTGGCGTGGTCCGCTAGCGAAAATCCGCTGCCGCTTACTCTTGGGCAAGCTGGGGCGCAGCATGCTGCGCCCCTACAGGGCAGGCAGCTATTACTTCCAGCTCAAAATCCAGAAGCCCAGCGCGGTACTGATCAGCCAGGCCACCAGCGTCCATTTAAATGATTTAGAGAAATGGCGCAGGTTGTCGATTTTGGATTTGCAGATTTGCGCTAGTTCGAAGACCTGGTCCGTAACGTTGCGCAGCAGTTGCTGGGGAGAGGCGTTGGCCACGGCGGTGAAATACTGCTCGCTGTCTTTGTGGCGGATGACGTGCTCGTAGTACAGCAATTCGGAGCCTTGCCGCGGCGATTGATGATGGCGGGCGATGCGCGGCATCAGTACATGGGAAATCAAGTACAGCGACCACACGAAGCCCAGGACCAGCGCCGCATAAGTCGCCAAATACAAAATGCAAACTGCACCGGTGCTATCCGCGTGCCAGCTTAACTTGGGAAAAACTTCCTTGCCGAGCGGAATCGTGCTGGCGCCGAAGAACAGCAGAAAAGTTACCAGGTAACCGGCTTTAAGGTCCGCGGCGCGAATGATGGCTTGTTGATCTTCGAAGTTGCGCCAGGCGAAATTCAGCTGGTCTTCAACCGCGGTGGGCGTGACGACGCCGGAGTTCTCGATGGTAGACATTTCTAGTGCCGGAGAATAACGCAGCGGGATGTTGCTGGCCAATCCTTTTTGCGTTGCCGTGCGGCAAGCACGGAATTCGCAAGCTATAGGGTGCGAAAGAGGAAGTGCCAGAGCGTGTCGACCAAAGCGTGCACGATGGCCGAGGCAAAGATCGAGCCGGTCTTGCGCCATATCCAGCCGTAGAAAAAGCCCGCGATGGTGGCCAGCGCCACGTAGCGCCAGTTCGGAAAACGGCCGTTGGGGATGTGCGACAGCCCGAACAGGACGGAAGCGGCGCACCATCCCGCGAAGTCGCTCCTGGTTACGCGGGCCAGCATGTTTTGTATTAAGCCGCGAAACAGGAACTCCTCCGGCCACGCTGTTAGTACGAAAATGCCCAGCGCCACCAGTGGCAGAGACGCGACCGTATTCCAGCGCGGCGCGAACTGGATGAAGTGCATCGCCAAGCCCATCGGAATGGCGATGCAGGTAAACGCCAAAAAGCCTCCCGCGACGTACAGTGCCCATCGATTTCCCCACGCGAGCGAGTACCCGACGCCGTCGAACCGCCGAGCGAGCAAGAACACGGCAATGCCGACATCCACGATGAGTAGCACAGTGAAGGCAGAGGGAAATCTTTCTCCTGGATAGGGCCAAAGCATGCGTGCGAGGGAAAATTTAACGGTAACCCACACGCCTGCAACAATGACAAAATCCTGCCACGCTCCGGGCGGTCGCTGCGCTGCGGAGACGGCGGCGGCCAGCGGCACAAAAATCACCGCTACTGCCAGGCCAGCACGTGGAAACGCAAAAGTGTTTGTTCCCACGGCATAAATCAGGTATGCAAGGAGCAGGCTTGCGCCGAGCAGAATTCCGGCGGCGGAGCCGAGGCGCGCGGAAATTTTTTCCGTGACACCGCGGGACGCGCAGAGCAGCATCACCAGCAGCAAGAAAGCGAAAGCCGTCAGCATGGCGGCTAACCGGCGGCCACCCTCGCCGAGCCACGCGCCGTATAATCCTGCAGCGAGCGCCAGCACCGCCCAAAAGCCGATGGCGGGCAAAGGACCGAGTTGGCGCGCGGCGGGCAAGATTTCTTCGAGAAGGGAATTGTAGCGCACGCGAATGGCGGACCAAACGCTGGAAGAAATACACGCTTCTGCAAATGCGCCAGACGTCGTGAAGCCGGCGATGGCGAATCGGCGCCTGGCGTACATCGACTGGATGCGCGGGCTCGCTTGTCTGCTCATGTTTCAGACGCATTGTTACGACTCGTGGCTCAGTCCGGAGGCGCGCAACAGTCTGCTCTATCGCTGGTCGCAGTTGCTGGGGACCGCGCCGGCGCCGATTTTCCTGTTTCTGTGCGGCGTCTCCTTTGCGCTGGTGACCGAGCGCCTGTGGGAAAAGGGCACAGAGCGCGACGTCATTGCCCGGCAGACGATCTGGCGCGGGTTTGAAATTTATCTTGCGGGGGAATTGTTTCGCGTGCAGGAGTTTGTGCTGGGTTACCCGCGCGCTCCTTGGACGGATTTGCTGCGCGTCGACGTTCTAAATATTCTCGGCATCGCCATGATGCTGATGGGCGCGGTCTGCTGGCTGGCAACCTCGCAGCGGTTGGTGATGACTCGCCGCGTTTCGATGATTGGCGCACTTGCGTTGGCGACCGTGGTCGCCATGGTAACGCCCGTGCTGTATACCACCCACCGGCTACAGTTTCTGCCCTGGCCAATCGAGTCCTATATCGACGGCGTGCATACTTTCAACGCCCCGCAGCCGTGGCTGTTTCCGATATTTCCCTGGATTGCCTTCGCGTTCGCGGGATTGGCGGCGGGATTCTTCTTGTTTACAGATATCGCCCGCTGCGATGAACGTATCGCCTTCGCTTCCATCGGTGTAGCCGGCGCGTTGAGTTGTGTCCTGTCGATTGTCTTCGACAAGTCTCCAATATCGCTGTACGCCGTCTACGACTATTGGCACACCAGCCCGCAATTCCTGCTCATGCGCACGGGGATCATGCTGCTGATCCTCTTCGGGTCTTACGCGTGGTGCCAATGGGGCCTAGCGCAACGCGGCTTCAGCCCGGTGATCCAACTGGGCAAAACGTCATTGCTCGTTTATTGGGTGCACATCGAATTTGTTTACGGGCGTTTGTCGATTCTGCCGAAGCGCCAGTGCGGCATTGGCAGGGCCACCCTGGGATTGTGCGCGATTTTTATAGCCATGCTGATTCTGTCCATTCTGCGCACCAATTGGAAAGGGCGTAAGCGCGCAGCGGCGCAAGCCCCTTGCGCAACGCCTCTGCGGGTCAATCAACCGGCATAGCAATCTTCGCGATAGACGTTTGGAACTACGGCTTCTTGGGCTGGTCCTGACCCGACCACTGTTCCTGCGGAATTTTGATGATCACTTCGCCGGGCTTGGCGAGCAGCGAACCTTCGCGAGCCAGCTTTTCGATGGTGCGTGGATCGGATTTTAGATCGTGAACTCGTTCCGCTAACTCGGCATTTTCCCCGTTTAGGCGTGAAAGATTCGCGCGCACCGTGTTAATTTCCGCTTGTGTGCGCCGCATGGCCAGAAACCCGTGGGTGCCGAAAATATCGTGCACCACCAGCACCAGGATCAGCAGGCCCAGGACGCCGCGCCCATATTGCCGCCACAGTTCAGCGAGACGGTCATTGGCGCGGGGAGTGTTTGCGTTAATACGATTCAATCGATCGCTCTCAATCTTTTGGTAACAGTTTGCTGGACTAATTCTCCAGAATCCACGCGGTGGCTTCTTTGGCCAGCTTCGCCGAAGCCGCGGCGCTGTCCGCTTCGATATACAGACGCAGCAACGGTTCCGTGCCGCTCAAGCGCGCCAACATCCATGAGCCATCGTCAAACACAAATTTTGCACCGTCGGTGCGGTCGATAGATACGACTTTGCGGCCCACCAGTGTCGAATTGTCCACCGCAACCCTCTTGATGGCGTTTGCCTTTTGTTCGTCGCTAAGGTGCAGATTTTCCCGGATGGGCCAGAATTCGCGTCCCAATTTCTTAAACATCGCGCGAATCTGCTCGCCCAGAGAAGCCCCGCGCGCGGCGATCATCTCCGCCACCAGCAGGCAAGCCAGAATGCCGTCCTTCTCCGGCACGTGGCCGCGAATCGTAAGCCCGGCGCTCTCTTCGCCGCCTAGCGCAATTTTATCTTCGCGAATGAGTTGCCCGATGTACTTGAATCCCACGGGCGTTTGATACGTGGTTTGGCCGCGCGATTTCGCTGCGGCATCGATCATCTGCGAAGTAGCCACGCTGCGCGCCGCCGGCAAGTTCCAGCCGCGGCTCTCCACCATGTAGTCGTAGACCAGCGCAAGAATATGATTGGGCTGAATCCACTGCCCATCGCCATCGACGATGCCAAAACGGTCAGCGTCGCCGTCCGTCGCCAGCCCTGCCGAAGCCTTCGATTTCACCACCGCCTTTCGCAAAGGCGCCAGATTTTCTTCCGATACGTCCGGTCCCGTGCCGTCGAAGAGGCAGTCACGCTCAAGTCGCAGGCTCTGCACCGGAATGCCGTGATCCTCGAGGATTTTATCTAGGTAACCAGCGCCACACCCGTGCAAAGCGTCGACAACAAACTTGCTTTTGGCTCTTTGCAACACATCGAAGCGCACCAATTCTTCCAGCCGTTTCAAATATGGTCCACGCAGATTGATTTTCTCGGTCTTGTGTGAATTCTTTGCGGCGTGCGCAGACGGTTTGGGAGACAGCCCGTCCTTCTCAATATTTCTAACCACTCGCGCTTCAATATCCTTGGTGACTTCCGGCAGCGCTGGCCCCGCGTCGCTGGAGGAAAACTTCAGTCCATGATATTGCGCGGGATTGTGACTCGCGGTGAAGTTGATAGCCCCGTCGAGCTTGCTGCGCATAATTTCAAAAGCCACCGCCGGGGTTGGGCTGAAGGTTTCCGATAGTAATGCCTGGATGTCGTACTCTTCAAGTATACTTACAGCGAGTTGTGAAAACTCTTCGGAATAGAAGCGCGGGTCGTAGCCCACCAGGATCGTGGGATTTGCGGACTTGCGCAGGACGTGTTCTGCGATAGCGTTAACCGCCAGCCGCACGTTGGCAAAAGTAAAATCATCCGCGATGAGCCCGCGCCAGCCAGACGTGCCGAACTTGATGGGGGAAGTAGTCATGACCGCGTATCCTACCCTTTCGTGCCAATTTGCAACATGCGGCGCTGACTGTAGAATCGATCATCGGAGAAAGTCCAGCGCCCAAGGAGGCTCATGATGCCCGCATCCGCGAAACCCATGACCGATGCTAGGTTGGTGCTGGTCACCGTCGATTCCCTGCGCGAAGGACGCAGGATCGCCAACAGCCTGGTGAAAAAGAGACTGGCCGCCTGCGTGAACATCCTGCTCTCGCCCGTGAATTCCATCTACCGCTGGAAAGAAGAAGTGGAAGTCGCGCACGAATATATCTTGCTGATCAAGACTACGGCGCGCGTTTATCCACCTTTGGAAAAGGAGATTGCCAAGCTGCACCGTTATGATGTGCCGGAAATCATAGCTTTGCCCATCGCCGCCGGACTGCCCGCCTATCTGGCGTGGCTGCGCGGTTCGGTGGCCTGAGGCTACACGTACAGCAGCGCCTGGTCCAGATCAGCGTTAATATCTTCCACGTCTTCGATCCCAACCGACAGCCGTACCAGCCCGTCGGTGATCCCGATGCGCTCGCGTGTCTCTGCGGGCATCGATGCGTGTGTCATTTGCGCCGGCAACGAGATCAGCGATTCCACGCCGCCCAGGCTCTCGGCCAGGGCGCATAGTTTCACTTGATTCAGAAAGCGGCGCGCCGCATCTAGCGTCCCCAAATCGAAGGAGATCATGGCACCGGGCCCGCGCTGCTGGCGCCGCGCCACGTCGTGCTGTGGGTGGGACGGCAATCCCGGGTAATACACTTTGCGAACTTTGGGATGCGCATCCAGATGGCGTGCCACAGCGATGCCGTTTGCATTGTGCTGCAGCATGCGCACGGCCAGCGTTTTAATTCCCCGCGAAACCAGGAAGCAGTCCATGGGTGCCAGGCCGCTGCCCGCGGAACGCTGGATAAAATAAATTTTCTCCGCGTCTTCAGGACGCGTCAGCACCACCGCGCCCCCCGTCGAGTCGCTGTGCCCGTTCAAATACTTAGTCATGGAGTGCACCACGATGTGTGCCCCCAGTTCGATGGGGCGCTGCAAGTACGGGCTCAGAAACGTGTTGTCCACCACCACGGTGATGTTGCGCCCGCTGGCGATTTTGGCCACTGCGGCGATGTCCGTCACACGCATCGTGGGATTCGTCGGGGTCTCGATGTACAGCATCTTGGTGTTCGGGCGGAAGGATGCGTGTACCAGATCCGGCGAAGACGTATCCACAAAACTAAATTCCAATCCAAAGTGCACCAGCAGCTGCGTCGCCAGGCGAAACACTCCGCCATATACCGCCTCGGACAGCACCACGTGGTCGCCGGGGCGCAGGGTACGAAACACCGCGTCGATGCCCGCCATACCTGAAGAAAACACATACGCGCTGTGCCCGCCTTCCAGTTTGGCCATGGTGCGTTCCAGCGCCTTGCGGTTCGGATGATTGGTGCGCGCGTAGTCGTAGCCCTTGTGCTTGCCCAGTTCCTCGTAGACGTAGGTGGACGTCTGATAGATCGGCGCGACGATCGCGCCCGTGGCTGGATCCGGCTCCTGGCCCACATGGATAGCATTGGTGGCAAAACCCATCTCGTTCTCCTTAGGTCTACTGAGCGGCAGCGTGGGAACGCGCTTGCGCACAGATACTGCGAATTTGGTCCCCGTATTGCGCGATGAGAGGTTGCTAAAACGCTACCCCAGCGCCAGCGGGCGCGTCAAATGTGGGTTCGTCGAGAGGTTCGACCCCGGGCGAAACAGCCGCAGAAGCAGCGCGCTACGGCTCCCTGGCATCCAATCGCAAGCGCCAGGTACTTGACCGCAAACCACGCTCGCATACACGATAGAGGCTAGCGCACCCATGCACGTTCGTCCAAGATTATCGCTTGCAATGGTTCTATGCCCGGCGGTTGCTTTATGGTGGCTGCTGGCAGGGGCGCAGGTCTTTGCGGCGCAGAATCCGCCTCCCCCGGCCGCAACCCCCGACGCAGCTCCGGCAAAACCGCAGCAGGCGCGTTCGCCGGCCAACAGCCGCATCACCATCGAAATTACCGGCGGCGACAAAAATGTACCCGTTGAGAATGCCAGCGTGTACGTGAAGTACGTCGAGGAGCACAAAATCGCCAAAGACAAAAAGCTAGAGCTGAACGTGAAGACCAGCCGCGAAGGCGTGGCGCATGTTCCCAACGCGCCGCTTGGCCGGGTGCTAATTCAAGTCGTGGCCGACGGTTGGAAAAGCTACGGGCGCTGGTATGACCTTACCGACCCAAATCAGGAGTTCAAGATTCATTTGGAGCGCCCTCCCAAGTGGTATTAGTTGAGCTTGCCGGCTATCCTCGCGGATTTAAGTTTGCAAAAGTTTTCCTCTCGGGCCTTGGCGTGACGACAAAAAGTTCGTGCGCAAAGCATTTTTTTTCGAGCCAAATTATCCGGCCGCAAAGAGAATTGCCGCTCGCCGCGGGTCACGGACGGTCATTGCACAGAAACGGTGCAAAGCGGTGAAGCGCATTGACCAATGGGAAGTTACGAGCGGAGCGAAGGCCATTTCCACAAAGTTTTCAACACTTGTGTTGAAAACTTAACCGAAGAGAAATATTTTCCGGCGCGTTCGGCATCTGCCGTGCACGCAGATCGAATTCGATTTGCCCGCGACCCTTCAGAAGTGCTATCGTTCCGAGAAATCATTCATGAATGAAACTTTTGATGGTCCGTTTTCCCTGGTGCAGATGTTCGTCGGCAGCATTATCGCCCGGCCGCTGCGCAGCTTTCTCAGCGTCATTGCTATCGCCATTCAAGTCATTCTGGTGCTGATGATTGTCGGTCTCACTTCTGGAGTGCTTTCCGAATGGGGAAAGCGCGTCGAAGGCGTTGGCGCGGACATTCTCGTCCAGCCTCCCAACTCTTCCATCTTCTTCGCATTTTCCAGCGCCGTCATGCAGGAAAGCGTCGGTGACCAGATCGCCGCCCTGCCCGGAGTCGACGAAGTTGCGCCCACGCTGATCCTCACCGAGCCAAAGAGTTTAATGATGATCTATGGCATCGACTACAAACGCTTCAACGCCTTGAGCCGCGGCTTTCTCTATCGCGCCGGCCGCCCCTTTGCCGCGCCAGACGAAGCCATCGCCGATGACATCATGGCCCAGCAGCGCCACCTGAAAGTTGGCAGCCAAATCACGCTGCTGAATCATGAGTTTACCGTAACAGGCATCGTGGCCCACGGCAAAGGAGCGCGCTTCTTTATTCCCATTCGCACCGCCCAGGAAATCGCTGGAGCGGAGCAGCGCGTCTCCATGTTCTATGTGCGCAGCAAAGGGGACACGGAAGGCACGCGCGCGCAAATTCTCAAAATAATGCCCCAGAGCTCGGTGCGTTCGCTTTCAGAATATGTTTCGCTAATGACTTCCTCAAATCTTCCGCAGCTGAAGCCCTTTACCCGCACCATGGTGTGGCTGGGCATCGTCATCAGCTTTCTCGTCGTCCTGCTCAACATGCACACCATGGTCATGGAGCGAACGCGCGAGGTGGGTATCCTGAAAGCTCTGGGCTTTACGCGCTTCGCCGTGGTGCGCATGTTGCTCGGCGAGACTCTGATCCTCGCGCTGCTCGGGACCACCTTGGGAATCTTGCTGACCTTCCTTACCCAGGCCGTCCTCAAAGAAACCAGTCCCGGCCTTACCGTGCTGATTTCCCCGAGTTGGGTATTCTCTGCCGTCGGCCTCGCCGTGGCCGGTGCCGCGGCTGGCGCAGTATTTCCCGCGCTGCGCGCCGCCAGCTTCGATCCCGTGGTTGCATTGGCATACGAGTAGCCTTACGCACCAACGACAATTTGGCCTTCCAGTTTTTGCAATTCAGAATTCGCTCCGCTCGTTCAGGATTTGTGGTCAAATGAGCGGCGCATTCCCGGAGATTCTGCTATGGAACTGCCAATGGACAAGCACTACGAGGCCCGCATCATCGAGCGCCGCGATATCGCGCACGATTTGTGGCTGATTCGCGTCGATCCCGGAGGAGCGTTCAAGTATCTTGCCGGCCAATACGCCACGTTGGGCGTTGAATTTGAGGGCAAGCGCCTGGAACGCGCCTACTCCATCGTTTCGTCGCCCTACGAAGAGATCCTGGAATTTTTTATCGAATTGGTGCCCCAAGGCCTGCTCACACCGCACCTTTACAAACTGCACGTCGGCGACACGCTGCTGTGCCGCAGAATTTCCAAAGGCCGCTTCACTCTGGACTTGCGCAGCGGCCGCAAACATCATCTGCTCCTCTCAACCGTCACCGGCATTGCCCCTTTTGTCAGCTACGTACGCACGCTGTATCGCGATTGGAAGGAAGGCAACAGCCCCATGCCCGGCGACCACAAGCTCTATTGTTTGCAGGGCGGCAGCCGTTCGTGGGAACTCGGCTATCGCGACGAAATGGAAAAAGTCGCCGCGGAAGTTCCCTGGTTCAAATTCGCCACCACCATCAGCCGCCCCTGGGAAGATGAAGCGTGGACCGGCGAGACCGGCCGCGTCGACGATTTAATTCGCAAATATACCGATGTCTGGAGCCTGCGTCCTGCGGAGACCACCGGCTACCTCTGCGGCCACCCCAACATGGTGGAAAACGGCCGCGGCATTCTACAGCGCGCCGGCTGGAAAAAAGACTCCATGTTTGAAGAAATCTACTTCCAGCCCGGCAAAGAAGCCGAAGAATAAAAGCAGGCAGTCAGCCCAGAATAGAGCTCCCCATTGGCGCAATTTCAAACCCTCTGCGGCGCGTTCAGCGGCTTGGTACTGAGCAAAGGGCTTGTCGCGCGGCCCGAGCTCTTGTGCAGACTCGTAAACCGCACGCGAACGAACCAGTAAATCATGGTCACCGCAACGATCAGCACCGGCACGTTCAAGAGATGAGTTTTGACCAGTGCCACGGGGAAATGTTGCTGCTTGCCGAGGAACAAAGAGGCCGTACCAATGAACAGCGCCAGGCCCATGCGCACCAGATGACGCGCGATGCGTGCTGCGCCAGAAACGCCGCCGCGCAGCAGCATGCGCAGGTCCCAGACAGCGC
>DATFYV010000213.1:0-2870 GCA_035314845.1 Candidatus Acidiferrum sp. | reverse complement strand
TCCCGGCGAGCCGCCCTACACCCGCGGCATTCATTCCACCATGCACCGCGGCCGCTTGTGGACTATGCGTCAATTCGCGGGATTCGGCACCGCGGAGGACACCAATCAACGCTTCCGCTATCTACTGTCGCAGGGGCAGACCGGGCTTTCGACGGCGTTCGATTTGCCGACGCTGATGGGCTACGACTCGGATCACGCGCTGAGCGAAGGTGAAGTCGGCAAGTGCGGCGTGGCTATCAGTTCGCTGGCGGATATGGAGGTTTTGTTCGATCAGATTCCGCTGGCCAACGTCACCACGTCCATGACCATCAATTCCCCCGCCGCAGTGATTTGGGCCATGTACCTGGCGGTGGCGGAAAAACAAGGCGCCGACTGGAAGAAATTATCCGGCACGCTACAAAACGACATCCTGAAGGAATACATCGCACAGAAGGAATACATCTACCCGCCGGAACCGTCCATGCGGCTGGTCATCGATACTTTCGAGTTTGGCGTGAAGCACACGCCAAAATTTAACCCCATTTCCATCAGTGGGTATCACATTCGCGAAGCGGGCTCCACGGCAATTCAGGAACTGGCGTTTACGCTCCGCGACGGGCTGGAATATGTGGAGTGGGGCCTGCGGCGCGGTATGGATGTAGACGAGTTTGTGCCGCAGCTTTCGTTCTTTTTCAACGCGCACAGCGATTTCTTCGAAGAAATTGCCAAATATCGCGCGGCGCGGCGCATCTGGCACAAGGCCATGGTGGAGCGCTACAAGGCGAAGAGTCCGCGGACGTGGGCGTTGCGCTTCCACACGCAGACGGCCGGATGCTCGCTTACCGCGCAACAGCCTTACAACAACGTGGTGCGCACCGCGATCCAAGCTTTAGCCGCAGTGCTGGGCGGCACGCAATCGCTGCACACCAATTCCCTCGATGAGGCCTGGGCGCTGCCCACGGAATTCGCCGCCACGCTAGCCTTGCGCACGCAGCAAATCATCGCCCATGAAACCGGTGTGACCAACACCGTCGATCCTCTGGGTGGCTCCTATTTCGTCGAAAGCCTCACCAACGAAGTCGAACGCGGTGCCTGGGATTACATCGAGAGAATCGATGCCATGGGCGGCATGGTGGCGGCCATCGAGCGCAGCTATCCGCAGCGCGAAATCGCGGAAGCCAGTTACCGCTACCAAATGGAAGTGGATCGCCGCGAAAAAATCATCGTCGGCGTGAACGACTACGTCTCCGAAGAGCGCCCGCTAGACATCCTGCAGATCGACGAAACCGTGGCGAAACGCCAAGCCGCCCGCCTGAGCAGACTCCGCGCCGAACGCTCGCAAGAAGCAGTAACTCGCAGCCTCAACGATTTGCGCAGCGCCGCCAAAGGCACCGCCAATCTAATGCCTTTCATCTACGAGTCGGTCAAATCCTACGCCACACTAGGCGAAATCTGCGAAGCCCTCCGCGACGTCTTCGGCACCTACGAAGAGGTAGCCATCACCTAGTCCTTCGGGAAAACTAGCGCAGAGACACAGAGGACGCAGAGAAAAAATGCCGGGAAAGAAAATTCGAGTGTTGGTGGCTAAGCCCGGGCTGGATGGGCACGACCGCGGAGCCAAGATTATCGCCCGCGCGCTGCGGGACGCCGGCATGGAGGTGATCTACACCGGCTTGCGCCAGACGCCGGAGATGATCGCTTCCGCCGCAGTGCAGGAAGACGTGGACGTCATCGGCCTCTCCATTCTTTCCGGTGCGCACAATACCATCTGTCCGCAGCTGATGAAATTGCTGCACGACAAAGGCATGGATGACGTCACCGTCCTCGTAGGCGGCATTATTCCTGGGGCTGATATTCCCGCGCTGAAACAATCCGGCATCGCCGAGGTTTTCTTGCCGGGAACTTCGACGCAGGACATCATCGCCTTCATCAACGAGCGCCACGCTAAGCAACATCCCGCGAAAGCGTAACCGCCGGGCTTGTAGTGCAAAGCGCCCGCCTCAGAAGGCGGCCGCTACCAGTCCCGCTCGAATTTTACCCGCGTATACAGCGTCTGCAGCCCTTGCCGCGCGATGTTGCGCTCCGACGCGCTCCCCGGCAGCGCCAGGCTAACCGCCAGATCGCAACCTGCGGCGCGCGCCCGCTCCAGACGAAACTGCAGCAGCGCGGTCTGCAAACCGCGATTGCGATACGCGGGCAGCGTGCTGGCCCCGAACAGCCCGGCGACACCGTCGCGCATCGCCAGCGTCGCGCCCCCCACCGGCTTTCCCTCCATCAGCACGAGATAACATTCCGTGTGCGGCCCTTGACCAAATAATTTCATGACGTCGAGGATTTCCCGGGTCACCGGAAAATGCTCCGCAAAGCCCTCCGCCACCGTCAAGGTCCACAGGTCTAATTGTTCGGTGGAAACCAGTTCGATGCTCGCACCTGGCGGCAACTCCTGGTGAAAAATCAATTGTTCGGGATCCTGCAGCGGCGCGGCGAAGACATTGGAAAACTCCGTAACGTGATAGCCGCGCTTGTGGAACTGTTCGACGAGCGACCGATCGGCCAGCGGACACGTCTCGACACGCACGGCTTCGGAACGCGTGCGGTAAAAATTCTCCAGCCGATCCATGTCCTCATCGCTTACGGGACCGGCTAGGCCCAACCCCACCGCTTGCGTAACCGGAGAATTCGGCCCGCAGTAAATGGCCGCGCCTCCCGCGATGTGCTCCACCGCAGCAGCGCTTCCGGCGCGCTCGCGGTCCAGCAGGTCCGCGGTTTCCATGGCGGCGCGGGCTTCGGCAATTTCGATGCGGCGTGCGAGTTCCAGCGTGAGATGTAACTCGGACATGCGCTGTCAGTGTACCCGTGAGCATCAAACCTTCCAAGCAACAATTCCGCGC
>DATFYV010000212.1:0-3542 GCA_035314845.1 Candidatus Acidiferrum sp. | reverse complement strand
AGGCCCTCTTCATGGCCAGCGCGTCGTCAGAGTCGCCCCATCCTTCAAATTTCGTCGTCACCGTAGTGCGCGCAAATCCGTCGCCTAGTTCCGCGGTTTTTACCAGCACCACCGCTTTCCCGCGCCTCCACGTCACCCGCTGGCTCGCATAGTCCGGATTCGTGTACCCCACCAATTCCTTATCGGAAAGATCGATGCTAAAGCTCCACGACGACTCGCTGATCTCGGCGTCGCCAATCTGCCACGACTGCTCCCGCACAAACGCCTGCAGCCGTTCCTGTGCCTCCAGCGGCGATCCCGCCACCTCCAGGCACGCCTCGCCCGCATTCCCTTGCTGCGCGGCAGACTTTCCCTTTTTGTGTTTTTCTGGTTTCTTGCCCGCAGCCGTTTCCTGGGGCTGCAGTTTGCAGGGCCGCACCCCCGTGGCGCTTCCCGACGTCTGCTGTGCGCTAACCGAAGCAAGCACTCCGCCGCATAGGAGCAGCAGCGACAGCGCCAAGCGGCACGAGCGGTTAGGACCAGCCAACGCTCGTTCGTCCCGGTGAAAAGTCGTTGGCACGATATTCGCATTGTCGGCCCCTCAGCGCAAAACAGCCTGGCCAAAATTCCATGCTGTGCCCAATGTCAGACGGTATCGTCGCGAAAGCTTAGCGGGATTTCTTGCGCCCTTCCTCCAAAGAAACCCATCGGGAAACGCAAAATAGCGCCATAAGGGTTAATACTGCAATGGAACGGCCCATTGACCCGGCCAACGATCGCAGGATATTCAAGGATATAAACCTTGGGAGCCTGCCCGTGTCGAGAAAACCTGTGTCGAGAAAAATTGTAATCGCGCTGTTGGTGAGTGCTGTTCTGGTGGTTGCGGTTGCAGCCTGGTCGTACCGCTCGAGTGTTCCGCCGAGCCCGCTCCGCCTGACGCTCGGGAAACAAATCACCCACGACGGATTGGTCAAGACCAATCTGGCGACGGACGGCGCGAATCTTTATTTCACGGAGATTTCCGGTGCGCGTTCGCTCATTGTCAAAGTGCCAGCCGGCGGCGGCGACGCATCCGAGTATCCGCTCTCGTTTTCCAGCGCCCAGTTGCTGGACGTTTCCGCGTCACATGGCTCGCTCCTCGCGGCGGAAAATACCCCGGGGCCTTCCTCCGAGCATCCCGTTTGGCTTTCCCCCTTGCAAGGTGGAGCTGCGCGACGCTTCGGCGTCACCACGGGACAAGAAGCGGTGTGGTCCCCGGATGGCCAGCACGTCCTGCTGGTGAAGGGTTCCAGCTTGCTCGTGACGGACGCCGATGGCGGACCGCCCAAAGTGCTCGTGACTGTGCCCGGCACGCCCTACTACCCGCGTTATTCGCCCGATGGCCAGCGCATCCGCTTCAGTATCGGCGACATCGATCTGAACACCTCCTCGATATGGGAGGTGCGCAGCGATGGTTCTGGACTGCATCCGCTGTTGCCCGAATGGCACGACGTCACCACCAAATGCTGCGGCAGTTGGACCGCCGATGGGCGCTACTACATTTTTCAGGCCACCAGTACTGCGCTCGGCAGCACCTCCAACCTGTGGGGACTGGCGGAGCCTCGCGGGAAATTTCCCGGCAACGAAGACAACCGGCCGGTCGAGCTTACTCAAGGAGCTATATCGTTCGGGCGTCCGGCACCAGCAGCGGACAACAAGAAGATCTGGGCTTTGGGGCTGCAGCTCCGCGGAACGGTGGTGAAGTACGATGCGCAGTCTGGCCAGTACACCCCTTTCCTCTCCGGAATATCCGCCACCGATTTGGACTTTTCTCCGGACGGTCAGTGGGTCGCCTACGTTTCCATCCCCGATGGCGCATTGTGGCGCTGCCGGGTGGACGGATCGGAACCATTGCAACTAACTTTTGCGCCCACGCGGGCCGCTTTGCCGCGCTGGTCTCGCGATGGGAAGCAGATCGCTTACGTCAACGTTTTATCGGGCAGCCCGTGGGTCATTTTTGTCGTGCCTAGCAAGGGCGGTCCTTCCCAGTCTCTGCTCGCGGACGCGAATTCCGAGGTGGACATCAACTGGTCGCTCGCCGGCGACAAAATTATTTTCGGCCGCATCACGCGGCGCAAGCCGGAGGGATTGAGCATCGAGGTTTATGACCTGGCCACCCACGACCTCTCAACCATTCCGGGTTCCGAAGGATTATTCAGTCCACGCTTGTCGCCTGATGGTCGCTACATCGCGGCGCTCTCCGCCAATCTCACCAAGCTCATGTTGTATGACACCAAAACGCAAAAATGGTCGGACTGGCAGACCCTGGCTGCGGGAGCCTTGAACTATCCCTCCTGGTCCGAGGACAGCAAGTCCATCTACTTCGACGACCTGGTAAGCGGCGAGGGAGCCTACTGCCGCGCCAAAGTGGGGGAGAGTCACTACGAGCATGTGTTCGCCTTACAGGGTCTGGAAAGATACCCTGGCATGCTTGGACTGTGGTCCGGCCGGGCGCCCGACGGCTCGCCGCTGTTCGTCAAAGACACCAGCACCGGAGAAGTCTTCGAGTTAGACGCCAAACTGCAGTAGCAATGCGTGTGGTAGCAACGCAACGCGCAAGCCATGGATGCGAAACAGGCCATCGCGGATAGCCGCGGTCTTGAGGGAGCGAATCGTGATGAGAACTGCAAAATTTGGCGCCGCAATTGTAAGCGGCCTGCGCACGGTGCGGAGACACCGGACCGCGGACCCTGCTTTCCGCTTTCTCGTCTGCCTCTCGATCCTGGTTCCTGCGTTCGCTTCGCTGGCGCCGGCACAGCAGGTTTCCAAAGCGGAGCGAAAACTTGTCACCCGTGTCGAGCCGGAATATCCACCGGTGCTGAAAGTGCGCCAGATCGGCGGCACCGTGCGCCTGGAAGTCACCATCACCCCAAAAGGAACGGTGAAAAGCGCCTCGCTCCTTGGCGGAAACCCCATCCTTGCCGAATCCGCGATCACCGCGGTCAAAAAATGGATCTATGCTCCTGCGGACGTCGTAACCACGACAGAGGTTTCCCTGGAGTTTAATCCGTACCGCTGACCATCGCGCCGCACGCCAAGCGCAGTCTTACTTATCACCCGAACTGAGCCGCCGCCGCGCATACTCCGCGTACGAACTCGCGGGATCGAGCTTCAAATACGCAATCCAGTGTTCGCGCGCCTCATCCGGCGAACCCAGCTTGTCGCACACTGTCGCCAAGTTGTAACGAATGTCCGGATTGCCGGGATCGAGCCGCACCGCCAGACGCAGCTGCTGCCGCGCATCCTGCAGCAGCCCCAAATCGTCCAGCGTGCTGGCCAGATTAAATCGCGCCACGGAATTGTCCGGCGCCACCTCGACGGCCCGCGCAAAATAGTCCCGCGCCGCCTCCAGCAACCCATCTTCAAATGCCAGCGCCCCGCGATTCAGCAACGCCTCCACATGCCGCGGCTCAATCGCAATCACGCGCTCGTACGCCTCAATCGCCTTCGCGCGCGTCTCCAGATCGGCGTCAAACTCCAGCGCCATGCGGAACCAGCCGTCCGCGTTGCGGTCCGGCATTACG
>DATFYV010000211.1:0-4415 GCA_035314845.1 Candidatus Acidiferrum sp. | reverse complement strand
GGTCGATAGGGGCAACCCGTTATGCACTCGGGGAACTCCCTGTAGTGCTCCCAGCTGCAGGTGCCGCTAGGCCGGTGGACGGCCGGTGGGGTTTCGATTGCTGGTAGTGGGTCAGTTTCCGATAAGCCGACTTTATCAGGGCTTTGCCACTCGAAGGTTCCCGACTGCAGAACCACCTCTAGGCGAGGTGCATCCCCCCTCAACTTGCTGCTGTGCGGCAGTCGCGCGTGGACCTGGTCGCGCGCTGCTCTCTCTAATGTCGCAAAGTGCGTAATTCATCGTGCTTTCGCCAATTCGCTAAAAACAGGGCGGCGATTAGCAAGGCTGGACCCGCTATGGTGGTCGTCCAGAGAAGGCGCGTCGCCGCCGGAACCGGACGTGGCACGGTCGTTGCCCAGATGATGTAGAGAACTCCCATCAGGGCGTAGACGACCGTTCCTATCCACTCCCGGCGCCATGCAAAAACGAGGCCCAGAATCAAGACCCATGTTGGGATTAGATGAATCGCGAGCGCCAACAAGTTTGGCCAGAAACCCAGGTGTGCATCGAAACCATCCATGGCAAATACACTCAGAAACGCGACAAAAGCAATCGAGAGGACACGTGGAGCCCATAACTGCGCTCGGCTCACTAATAAGTCGGACATGATTATCTCCTTCTCAGGTGGCACCGTCGGGGTGCCTCCTCGCCCATGGTCCATAGCATGTTCGGAAGAAAAAATCTGTGATGGGCGACAGTCGATTTGCGCACCCTGCCGCTCAGGGTGCAGTCAGAGTCCCGATTAACGCGCCGACCGGTGAAGTGGATTTTTCAAGTCCCGATTAGCGGTGCGGGTTCAAGGGATCGACGCAATACCTCCCAAGCGATTGATCCGACAGCACTTCTCCAGGAGAACTGGCTACAGTCCATCAGGATCTGGCCAGGGCAGTGTTTTGTTTGAATTTAACGAAACTAGTTCTTATATCCTCTACAAGTTGGCGTCGACCAAGTGTGCATCGACCCATTGAATCCACCGGCCTTCTCATCCCATCTGATAAACGCCGAAACGGGAAACTGACCCACTGCCCGATTACTGCAGCGATTGCGGGTGTAGGCCGCAGCGTGTACAGGCCTTTCGTTCCGCTGGGTAAACAGGAGTGCCTGCGCCAACGGCAACGCCGCCTCAAGAATTCTCGCCCTTTCCCCGGACCTTCCTCTACAATTCTCCTCGATCAATGGTGCCTGCGCTTCCTACGCAGCGCATCCGTTGGAGGAAATCGTGGTGAGCAATGACGAATTCGACCTGATCGTTATCGGCTGCGGGCCCGCAGGCGAGAAAGCCGGCGCCCAGGCGGCCTATTTCGGCAAACGCGTGGCCGTGATCGAACGCGCCGAGCACATGGGCGGAAGCTGCATCAACACCGGCACTGTGCCCAGCAAGACGCTGCGCGAATCCGCCCTGTATTTTTCCGGATTGAAGCAGCGCGGGCTGTACGGCATCGACTATTCGCTGAAGGACAATCTTACCGTGCATGACTTCATGCACCACGAGCGCGAAGTGGTGGACATGGAGCGTGCGCGGATCCTGAAAAATCTGGACCTGCACCACATCGAACTGGTGCGCGGGCAGGCGGCGTTCGAAGATGCGCGCACGGTTTCAGTAACCAACGGCGCGAACACGCGTAAGCTGCGCGGCGAGATTATTTTGATTTCCACCGGTTCGCGGCCCAATCGCCCGGCGGAGATCAGTTTCGACGATGTGCACACCTTCGATTCCGATACGTTCTTGCAGATGGACCGCATCCCCAAGAGTCTGGCCGTGATCGGCGGCGGCGTGATTGGCTGCGAGTATGCGTCCATTTTTGAAGCCCTGGGATCGGCGGTAACCCTGGTCGATGGCCGCGACCGTTTGCTGCCATTTCTCGACCCGGAAATCTCCGAGCGCCTGCGCGACCGGCTGATTGAGATTGGCATGAAGTTCTGGTTCAACGAGCGTCCGGCCAAAGTGGAGAATTCTTCATCGGGCGCGCGCTTGACGATGAAGAGCGGCAAAGTGTTGGAGACCGACGCGGTGCTCTTTGCGGCAGGACGCAAGGCTGCGGTCGATGGCCTGGCGCTGGAAAAGGCCGGCTTGGCCATTAACGATCGCGGATACATTGCGGTGGATGAAAATTATCGGACTGCAGTGGCGAACATTTATGCCGCGGGTGACGTGATTGGCTTTCCAGCGCTGGCCTCCACATCGATGGAGCAGGGCCGCGTCGCCGTTTGCCATGCTTTCAACTTCAAATACAAACAGCGCGTGGCTTCGCTATTGCCAATGGGAATCTACACCATTCCGGAAATTTCCGCCGCTGGAGAGACGGAAGAATCCTGCAAAGAAAAGAAGATTGACTACGTAGTTGGCCGCGCGCGCTACGAAAATAACGCCCGCGGGCACATCGCCGGAGACACCTCCGGGCTGCTAAAACTCATTTTTGCGCGAGCCGATAAGAAGCTGCTGGGCATCAGCATCATCGGAGAGAACGCCACCGAGTTGATTCACATCGGCTTGATGGTGCTGGACCACGATTTGACCATCGACGAATTTATCGAGCAGGTGTTTAACTATCCGACGCTCAGCGAGTTGTACAAGTACGCCGCCTACGATGGTCTGGGCAATTTGGCGGGACACAAACTGCGCGAGGGATGAAGCGCAGTCTTTCGTCGCGGAGCTTCGAGCGGACCCTCGCTACCACGGCACGCCGCCGCAGCATCTAATTCCCTGATGCATCGTAAATTCCGGTCGCTGGGGGGACACACATGCCATTGGTCCGCATCGATCTCTTGCAAGGAACTTCGCCCGAATATCGCAAGGCCCTCGGCGACGGTGTGCACCAGGCCATGATCGAAGCGCTACAGATTCCGCCAGACGACCGCTTCCAGGTGATTACCGAACACGCCCCGGGCGGCATCGTGTACGACCCGCAATACCTCGGCGTTCATCGCAACAACAAAGTGGTCTTCGTCCAGATCACCGCGAGTTCCGGCCGCAAGCCAATGCAGAAACGCAAACTCTATAAACGCATGGCAGAAATCCTTCAAAAATCGCCCGGCCTCAATCCCGCGGATCTGCTGATTAATCTCGTGGAAGTGGTGTGGGAGAACTGGTCGTTTGGAAACGGCGAAGCGCAGTACATGGATCAGTGATGCCGCTAACCTCGCGCCTGCTGTTGGGCCTGCTTCTAATGCAAGCTATCGCGAACTTTATTCCGAGGACCGCGGCGGCTGCGTCGCAACGCAACGACAGCGCCGCTGTCGCCGACAATTATCTCGGATTCGATCGCAACATTTATCCCGGCGATGCCGCACTGCCGGTGTTACGCAAGGATTTTTCGTTTGCCGGTTTTTGGATCAGCCCGCCGCCCGGCGAGACTTCTAATACCTGGATCGGTAAGCGAGCGTTACTGCGTCAATTGGGCTTCGGATTCCTGGTTCTCTATCGTGGCCGCGAAGTGCGCGAGATAAAAAACGCCGCGGACAGCGCCGACAAAGGCAAGCATGACGCGCGGGACGGCGCGGCGAGTGCCAAACGTGAAGGCTTTCCGGCAGGTACGATTGTGTTTCTCGATGTCGAAGAGGGCGGGCGGCTGCCTCCAGCGTACCACGCGTATTTGCGCGCGTGGGCCGATGCACTAATCGCCGCGGGATACCATCCAGGAGTGTATTGCTCTGCGATGCCCGTGAACGAAGGGCACGGCGTGCAAATCACCACCGCTGACGACATTCGCAACAACGACGACATCCGTGCAAACGAAGCTCCGCGTGGCTTTTCCTACTGGGTGTACAACGATGCTTGTCCGCCTGCGCCGGGCTGCGTGGCTAAGAAGAGCGCGCCCGCACCGTCGCGCAGCGGGACACCTTACGCCGCGGTGTGGCAGTTCGCGCAATCGCCGCGCCGCAAAGAATTTACCGCGCGCTGTGCGGCAACCTACGCCCGCGACGGAAATTGCTACGCGCCTGGCGATGCTGTGGGCGCCTGGTTTCTGGATTTGAATAGCTCCACGTCCGCCGATCCATCTGGCGGCGCAAAGTAATTTCCACCTATAACGGAGATGACGGCCCGTACCACGCCTGGCCACAGGCCGCCAATAGGATTTAGATTTGTCCCAAACCGCCGTCGACACTCAACTCAATGCCTGTGACATAAGAAGCGTCTGACGAAGCCAAAAACGCCACCGCCGCGGCCACTTCTTCCGGCTGGCCGAAACGCTTGAGGGGCACCTTCTCAACAATCTCTTTTGCGAATCCGTCGATGGCTTCCTGGGGCAGTCCGGTGCGGCCGAAGATGGGCGTGACGATGGGGCCTGGGGCCACGGCGTTCACGCGGATCTTCCGATCCGATAATTCACCGGCCGTGGTGCGAACCAGGGAACGCATCGCGGCTTTGGTGGCGG
>DATFYV010000210.1:0-3358 GCA_035314845.1 Candidatus Acidiferrum sp. | reverse complement strand
GCCTGCTCGATGCTAATAGTGGTCATAGTGAGTTTCGCCAGTGGATTCGCAAACCAGCAGTTTAACAGAGGAGTGGAATTGCAGCAGCAGAGGCGCAAGCAACGAGAGAATTCTACCGATTAGCGAGAGTCCGAATGTTTCCCAAGCCCAGCAAAGGTTCGTCGGCAGTCACCAGTATCAAGTCCATTACCAGCGCCGTTCCGCACAGAATGCGATCCGCAGGATCCTTATGCATCCGCAGTTCACGTGCCGCCAGTGCGATCTCATGAGTGAAGTGCGCTTCGCGGATGCCCAGCGTCGCGGCCTCCAGCCATTCCTCTAAATCATCGCTCAGCCACATTCGTTTCTTATGGTGCAATGTGAGGGCTTCCCACGTGCTCATCGGTGATAGCCAAAGTTCGTTGTCGGGGTTCTGCAGTTCATGGAGGATGCCATCTCCCAGCCGCTGCGAATCACCGACATACCAGAGCCAGATGTGGGTATCCAAAAGCAGCTTCAATCGCGAAGAACCTCCCACTCGTTTTCGTCGTTCGCCGGAGAAACAATGTCCCCCAAGAATTTCATTTTCCCTTTCATCGAGTCGATCAAATTTGCGCGATCGATCACCGCCGTCGGCGGCACAATCTCCGCCACGGGCTTGCCAAAGCGCGTCACGCGGACCGGGGTCTTCGTTAGCCGCACTTGCTCAAGAATCGCCAAACACTTGGCTTTAAATTCCGAAATGGCGATTTCTTCCATGGCCACTCCATCTAGTCATATTGTAGACCATGGTCATAGTCATGGTCAATGTCCCAACTCGAGGTCGGGGTTCATGCCTATTCCTGGCTCTCACGCTTTTTAGCTAACTTGCGTTCCCGCCAAGCGGCGACTCTTTCTTCAATGGTCTTTAGCCTTGTCCTTTGGTCCGAGGATAGTGGGGCCCGTCGGCAGCGGCGGAGAATATCCTTAAACATGTAGCCCGAACGGAAAAAATATGGGCGAACTTCCAAGAAACAAATTGCAGCCTCCATCGCTTCTGGCACGCCCGAGGATATTCGCTCCAATGCGCCGCCGTACCCTCCGGAGAAAGCCAGTCTGTCGTAGCGTGCGTGGAACTCCGCGCATGCCTTTTCCCACTCACGCCGTTTGTCGGGGTTTTTGTTTCGGTCGCTGAGGGTGCTGTGAATGCGCGCGTGCAGTCGCACGATTTCCGCGGCGCGTTCGTTGATTCTTTGCTTTAAACAATCGGAGTCCATCGAGTATCCGCGTTGTTCGATTCGGGCCCGCAAGGCGGCGGCTACCAATGCTCTTCGAATTTGTCTAAGGCTTGGCGGGCGGCGTCGAGCTGTTCGGCGGCGCTTGGTGCGTCGGGCGCGGTTTTTTCTTTTAGTTCCAGCGTAATGGGAAGATTAGCCGCTGGCACGGTTTTCAGCAGAGAGATCGCGGCGGGCCAGTCGATGGTGCCGTCGTAGGGGGCGAGATGCTCGTCCTTTTCACCGTGATTGTCGTGCAGGTGGACGCCGGCGATTAGTTCGCGCATGGGGGCGAAGCTGTTCGCGATGCGTTCGTCTTGCGGGCCGTCGGCCAGATGCGCGTGGCCGATGTCGAAATTGAAGCGCAGGCCGGTGAGCCGCGTTTCGTCCACAAAACTGCGCAGATATTGCGGATCGCCCATCTCCGATGTGGTGTTTTCCAGCGACAGCACCACGCCCGCGTGATGCGCGTGCAGCATCAAGTGCTCCAGGGAGCTGAACGCTGCGTCGCGTTTGCGCGGATCGGACGTCTCGCGCGGACCGCCCATGTGCAACACCATGCGGGGATAGGGCAAATCCTCGGAAACATCGATGGCGCGCTTTAGCTCGTCCATGGCTTCGATGCGCCGGACGCGTTCCACTTCGCAAATCGAGATCGGCGTGCCGCCTTCGCGTGTGGCGCTGAGGTCGCGGCTGGTGGGGGCATGCAGCGAGGAGAGAAACAGGTGATTGGCGGCCAGCGCGGCGGCCATGGCGCGCACTTCGGTCTTGGAGTTGTAGTCGAAGTGTCCGCGGCTGGCGAAGATCTCCACCCCTTGGAAGCCGGCGGCGGAAATTTGCCCCAGCAGTTCGGGAGTCAGTTTGCGCGAGATAAATTGATAGGTGGAGAGAATTCTCTGCATAGGATGGCCGCTCACAGTCTAGAGCGAAAGGGGCAAGTCGAAAAGCGGAGGTGTGATTTTGTAGGCTAATCCGGCAACGCGGAGAAAAAAGACTGACAGCGGGCGGGGGACTTCGATTTGCGCTGACGGATGCTGTGGCCGAACTAAAGTTCGGCGCCTACACGGAAACTACACGGCTTTGCTGGCGGCGAAGCGCAGGCGCATGTAGTCCGCGGTCCAGGTGTCTTGCGTGTCGCAGAGGACCGGTTTCAGCCGCTCGGTGACTTCGTCGAGAAAGCTGGCGCGCTCGTCCGCTGGAAGCGCGGCGCAGAAGGGATTGGCGAAGGTTTCGAGCCAGCCGCGCATGCCCGTAGGTAACGGCGTGGGCCGGGGGATCAGCTGCACGCTTTGCGGGGCGAAGCCTGCGCGGCGCAACCGCGCCGCATACTCGTCAACCGTCGGGTAGTACCACGGGATCATGGCTGTGGCATTCGCGATGCCCCGTCGCTCCAGCGCGGCCAACAGCGCCACGGTGATGGCCGCGACGTTGCCATGGCCGCCCAGCTCGCCCACGAATCTTCCGCCGGGTTTTAGCGCGCGGAAGGCTCCAGCGATAGGCGCGTCGGGATCGTCTTTCACCCAGTGCAGTACGGCGTTGGAAAAAACCGCGTCGAATTCATTTTCGAAGGTGATCGCGCGGGCATCCATGATTTGGGCGTCCAGCCCGCGCTGGCGCGCCGCCGCAATCATGTCTGGAGCACTGTCGATGGCAACGACGTGTGCGCCAAGCGCCAGGAGTTTTTCCGTAAGCACGCCATCTCCGCAGCCCAGGTCCAGAATGCGCTCACCGGGTTGCGGCTGGAGCAGGTCCATCACCGCTTGTCCCAACGCGGGCACGAATGCGGCGTTTGCGGCGTAACTCGCGGCACTCCAACGCTGCGAAGAAGGCGGCTGCGCGGGAGACGGTGACGAAGAAGTGGTCACAGCGGGAATCCTCAATAATAAGAGTCAGTGCTAATAACCGATAGCCGAGCCGTCGTCGCGGGGATCGGCGGCGCCAAGGCGTTCGCCGGTTTGCGGATCGATGGCGATGGCGTTGACCAGGCCAATGTGCCCGCGGCGTTTGGTTTCGTGCCCTAGCAAATTTAATCCACTTTCCAGACTCGCCGGGAATTCTTTTTCGAGGTCGATTCGGTCCGGCAGCCACTGATGGTGAAAACGCGGCGCGTTGATGGCGGCTTGTGC
>DATFYV010000209.1:0-8000 GCA_035314845.1 Candidatus Acidiferrum sp. | reverse complement strand
GACCACGGGATGGCCCGCCAGCTTTAATTCCTGTTGCGTGGTGAAGATGCGCAGGCGGGCCAGGGCGCGGTCGTCGCTCGGTTTTTGCACGAAGACGGTTTCGGAGAGATTCATCTCGCGAGCGATGGCTTGCATCTCGTCGTTGGAGAGGCCGTCGCCGTCGGTAATTACCGCGAGCGGGTTGCCCTCGAAGCGCGTGGTGGTGAAGACGTCCAGCGTGTAGAAGCGATGGTTCATGGCGGAGTGTGGTTGTCGCGGGCGATGCGGTGGTCAGATGCGTTCGAGCTGGGCGACGGTCCTTTCGTTGGTGATGTTGCCGGTATTGAGTGTGGATTTTGGCTCGATGAGCACGATGTGCACTTCTTCCTCAGCGAGAGGGCAGTGTTCCACACCGCGCGGGACGATCAGGAATTCGCCTTCGTTGATGTCTTCTGTGCGATCGCGGAATTGCATGCGCAGCGTGCCTTTGACCACCAGGAAAAGTTCGTCTTCCTTGTCGTGATGGTGCCAGACAAATTCGCCTTTTAGTTTCACGGCTTTCACGTGGCAATCGTTGACTTCCCCTATTATGCGAGGTTTAGCGTAATCGGAGAAGCGTGCGAATTTGTCGCGGAGATTTATGGTGTTCATTGGGCGACCTCCATGCTGTGGACTAAATTCGTGACCGCGGCCAAGACTTGCTTGGTGGTCTCGCGACGCGATGTTTCGGAGTAGACGCGCAGAAGATTTTCCGTACCGGAAGCGCGCACCATCACCCAGCCGAGGTCGGCAAGATAAACTTTTACGCCGTCCATGGTTTCGCGGCGGGTGATGGGCCAATCGGCGAGATTAGTGGTCTTATCGCTGGAAAAATGTGCGACGGCTTTTTCTTTTTGCGCGGGTTGCACGTCGAGGTCGATGCGGCCGTAGTGATATTCGCCGAATTCGGCGTGGAGTTCGGCGAGCAGTTGGCCGAGGCCTTTGCCGTGCCAGGCCATCAGCTCGGCGAGGAACAGCGCGGAAACGGTGGCGTCGCGTTCGGGAAGGTACAGGCTGGTGCCGATCCCGCCGCTTTCTTCTCCGCCGATCAAAATGTTTTGCTCCAGCATCAGTTCGCAGATGTATTTGAAGCCGATGGGGACTTCGTGAAGCTTGCGGCCGAATTTTGCACCGAGCTTGTCGATCAGTTTGGTGACGGAAAAAGTTTTGGCGATGTCGCCGGGAAGGTTGCGCGTGCCGGCCAGGTGCCAGACCAGCATGGCGAAGATCTGGTGCGGGTTGATGAAGGAGCCGTCGCGGTCGATGGCGCCGATGCGGTCGCCGTCGCCGTCGGCGCAGAAACCGGCGTCGTATTTGCCGGCGAGAACGGCCTGGCGCAGGGCGTCGATGTGCGGCTCGATGGGTTCGGGATGCACGCCACCGAAGCGCGGATCGCGCGTGCCGCGAATCTCGTCGCAAGAAACGCCGTTGCGGGTGAACAGTTCCTTGAGGAGGCCGGCGGCGGAGCCGTGCATGACGTCGGAGACGAAACGGAACTTGGCCTCGCGGAGGCGCTTCCAGTCGATCAGCTTTTCCAACGTGTCAAGGTACGGCGCGCGGATTTCCAGCGTGTGGATCAGATCTCTTTGCGGTGGCAGTGCGCTTACGGGGTTTACCTCCACCCATGCAAGTTCCTTTTCGATTTGCGCGACGATGGAGGGCAGCGCGCTGCTGCCGTAACTGGCTTTGTACTTGATGCCGTTCCAGGAATAGGGATTGTGGCTCGCGGTGATCATCAACCCGCCGGCGGCTTCACGCTGGCGCACAAGCAGGGAAATAGCGGGGGTGGGGCAAGGCTGCGCGGCGAGAAACACCGGAGTGCCTGTCGCGCTGATGACTTCGGCGAGGTCGGCGGCGACGCGGTCCGAGGCGAAGCGGTGGTCGTAGCCGATCAGCAGGCCTTTGCGGGCGTCTTCATTGCGCACCGCATAGCGCGCAATGGCTTGCGCGACGATGCGGGCATTGGCAAAGGTAAAATCCTCGGCGATGACGCCGCGCCACCCGTCAGTGCCAAATTTAATGGCAGTCATGAACCCCGATTATACGCGAAGGGAGAGGCGCGCCAACAGCCGCATTGGACCCCCAAACGGCGATTTTATGGGAGTGGCTTGAATCCGAAGAAAACCACCCGCGCCAGAGGCGCGCGCTACCTCTGGATCCATCGGCTGGTGCCGACAATGGAATCAATCTCCGCAGCGGCCTGGACGAAGCGAGCTTGCCGGCCGAATTTCGGGCCGAAACAATCAGAGTCGCTGCCAACCGACTTCGATTTTCCGTTGACAGTTACGGAAATACTGACAGTCGGAGTATCAAAACACCAGTCGAAGGCCCGGTCATCAAGCGCAAAAAATCGGGAGCGGTTGAGTGCTTGCACGATTTGCGAGACTTGTTCCGGAGCCAACGTCGCATGATTCGTGTATTCCGTTTCCCGGTAGCGGTGCCACCCGGTAAATCGAACGTCGCCGTCTCCGCGGATGGTCATGTCGTACGGAAGACAACTCCCGAAGCACCTACTGCGATCCAATTCGATGACGAGGGAATCGAGTTGGCCGTTCCCGCCGATAGGGTGTGCGTGCGACGGCCACCAAGCCAGAAGTAGAAAGACGATCGCTGCCAGGGCTCCCAACGCCAGCCGAACACGACCCACGTCGCGCCCTGGTTGTGGCTGGTTGGTGTGTGCGGTCTGCCAGTACAGCAGCCAGATCAGGCCCGAAAGAGGAAACGCCAGCATGAAGAATCTAGGCGACAGTAATTCCTGCTGCGGTAATGCATAAAGATGGGGCCACGAAAAATAGAGCCAGAAAATGCAGTGGGACATGACCAGCGGCGCGGTCGTCCATAAAGAAAGCGAGCGCAGGCGTGAAATCCCTACGAGCAGAACAGCGACTACGATCTCCGCTCCGAGGAATGCAGGGCGAAAATCTTGCCAGAAAGCGTAAGCAGCTCCCCGTGCCCAACTGATTTTGAGGAGCCAAACGTACATCATGGGCATTGCGAAGATGGCGATCATGCCGGTAGCGAAAGCGAATCTCTTCCGAATGGCAGGCCCGGTCGCGGCGTGAAGCAGAGAAAACATCAAGAAGGCGAAGGCGAGGGCAGAAATGACGATCAGCAAATCCGCGCCTGCTGATGCCGAGCGGCTTGCCACGAAGCGCGGTGTATAGCGGACGAATTGCGCGTCAGCGCTTGCGATATGCAAAAAATCGTCCAGCCGAAGTGCGGAGCTACGCAAGTAATATCCAAGATCACTGAGCCGAGCAAACTCTCCGAAGCCGAATGACTGACAGTAAGACAGAAACCAATAAAGAAAAACGCCCGTAAGATTGAGAGAAAAGAGAATCTCCTGCCAGAGCCGAATGCGGTGGAAGGTGTGCGATGAGGTTTGCACGGACTGCGCAGGCTTGCGTTCCACATTCATAAGAGATATTGAGGATATCGAGCTTTTGGTGATTTCCGACGAACCATTCTGTTGAAGCGCATCCGAATATGCCTTGCAGGATTAGACACCACAGGGAATCGAGAGTTCCCTGTTGCGACAGAGAACTTCAAAGCAGTTTTTTGAGTTTTTGCATTTCGAGGAATTTGACTAGTTGCGAGACGTCTTGGGCGCGCTCGCGGGGGACTACCAGGATGGCGTCTGACGTTTCTACTACGACTAAGTCGCGGACGCCAATCGCGGCGATGAATTTTGTCGGGCTCCACAGGAAGTTACCTTGGCCATCGACGACATGGGCCGGCCCGGCCAGCACGTTTTCGCCCCCGGATTTGGCCAGCAATTCGTAGACCGCGGCCCAGGAGCCGATGTCGCTCCAGCCGATTTGTGCGGGAATTACGAAGACGCTGGGCGTGCTTGTTTCGCGCGTGGCGGGTTCGAGGATGGCGTAGTCCACGGAAATATTTTCTAGCTGAGGGTAGATCTTCTTTAATTTTGCGGCGTAGGTGCTTTTGCCGATGTGCGCGGACAGAGTTTCCAGCGCGTCCACCGTCTTTGGTACGTACTCTTTTAAATTGTCGAGAAAAGTGGAGATGCGCCAGAAAAACATTCCGGCGTTCCATTCGTATTTTCCGGAGTCCAGATATTCCTGGGCCAGGGCCTGGCGGGGTTTTTCCGTGAAGCGGCGCACGGCGAAAACGGGGAAACCTTGCGAATGCTGGGCTTCGCCCATGCGCTCGATGTAACCGAAGCCGGTGTCCGGGCGCGTGGGAGGAATGCCGAGTACGGCCATACGTCCCGGTTCGCGCGCCAGTTCGAGCGCAGCGCTGACAATTTTGCGATATTTTTCGGCTTGTTCGATGTAATGGTCAGCGGGCAGGACGGCGAGCAAGGCGTCGCGGCCTTTTTCTGCGTGGCGGACGTGAATGGCCGCCAGCGCGATGGCCGCGGCGGTGTTGCGGCCGATCGGTTCGCTGAGGACGCGCTTTTTCGCGGCTGCGGGAACCTGGCGTTTCACTTCGGCGGCTTGCTCGGTGTTGGTCACCGTCCAAATGTGATCGGCGGGGATCAGCGGGCGCAGGCGGGCTACCGTTTGTTCGAGCATGGTGGTTTTGCCAACGATGTTGAGGAGTTGTTTGGGCGTGCGCGTGCGGCTGCGCGGCCAGAACCGCGTGCCGCGGCCTCCGGCCATAATCACTGCGTGCGTAGAGAGTTTATCTATCGGCATAAATATTCGGGATGAAGAATTTAACACAGAGGATGGGAAGCGCGCAGATAGGAGTGAGGGAGCTTGCTTGTCGCTTACGGGGGCCGGACTAGAGTCCGGCGCCTACACACCGAAGAATTAGTACAGGACTTTTTCGATTTCTTGCGGGGCGACGCCCTGGTCCTTGAGCCTGGCGCGGAGCAAGCTCATATTCGGGACGGTGGCGCGAAGAATGACAGTTTCCGCGCTGGGTGCGAGGGTGTACCGCCCAAGAGCCGCGGGCATAAACCAGCATTCGCCCGGAATATACAGCGACTTCTGATCCTGCCATTCGATGGAGCCGCCGCCCGAAAGAATGACGAGCAGTTCAAAACGATAGGGATTGGAGTCCACCTCGACTCGCGAATGAAACGTCTGACGTTCGACGGAGAAGAAATAGCATCCCACCAGTAGATGGCTATCTTGGCCGGCAGGCCATGTGGCGCGTACACGAGCGGTGCGCGCGACCTTGTCAAAATTCGTAACGGCCAGGGCTTTTTCAATGTGAAGCTCACGGGGATTTCCGTGGGCGTCGGTACGGCCATAGTCGTAGACGCGATAGGTAAGATCGGAATATTCCTGCACTTCACACAGCACCACACCGGGACCAATGGCGTGAGGAGTGCCCGGGGCGATAAAAAACGTGTCGCCCGGATTCACGGCATGCGATTCAAAAAGCTCCTCAACGGTGCGCGCTTCGATGGCGCCAACAAACTGTTCGCGAGTGACACCTGGTTTCAGGCCGATCAGCACCTTCGCCTCTGGCCCCGCGTCACAGGCGTGCCACATTTCGGTCTTGCCGCGCCCACCCGCGGCGCGCTCGTGGGCCGAGGCAAATGCGCTGTCTGGATGCACCTGGATGGAAAGCTTGTCGGCAGGAAAAAGAAACTTCACAAGAAGGGGAAATTCCGGAGTGTTGACGAAGGACGATCCGCGCCAGCCAATGGGCATTTCGCGCCACGCCCCGCCGAGAAATTGCCCCTGGTAGGGGCCGCTGGCGATGCGGCAGTCGACGGAAGTCATCCACACCTCGCCGATCGGTTCAGCGAGATCAGTTTTGTCCGGAAATAAAGGCGCGAGCGAGCGCGAGCCCCAGATGCGTTTCATGAACACCGGGTCGATGCGACTTGGAACGGGCCTCACCGTTCACACCGCCGCCTCGACGCGGGTGAAGAATTTTTCGAGGCGGCGGAGGCCTTCGTCGATGCGTTCGATGGAAGTGGCGTAGGAGAGGCGCAGATAGCCGGGAGCGCCGAAGGCTTCGCCGGGGACGACCGCGACTTGCGCTTTATCGAGCAGTTGCCGCGCCAGGTCGGTGCAATTTTTCGCCAAAGCGGAGCCGTTCGCGCTGCCGGGCAGAAACGCCGAAACATTTGGGAAGGCGTAAAACGCGCCGCCGGGCCACTCGCAGGTGACGCCGGGAATATTGCGCAAACCTTCGACGATGCGTTTGCGGCGCTTTTCGTATTCCGCGAGCATGGGCGGGACGGCGTCCATGGGGCCGGTCATGGCGGCTAGCGCGGCGTACTGCGCGATGGACGTGGGATTGGAGGTGGACTGGCTTTGCAGCTTATTGCTGGCGGCGACTAGCGCTTCCGGAGCTAGGGTGTAGCCGATGCGCCAGCCAGTCATGGCGAAGGTTTTACTCACGGAGCCGACAATGATGACGTGAGCTTTGGAATCGGCGGCGCTGGCGATGGAAAACGGCTTGTGCGGCGCATAGACGAAGTGCGAGTAGCACTCGTCGCCCATCAGCCAGACGTTGTGCTTTTTGCAGAGGTGCAGGATGCGCTCGAATTCGTCTGGAGGAACCACGCCGCCCGCGGGATTACTGGGCGAATTCAGAATGAGCAGGCGCGTTTTCGGGGTGATGGCGCGTTCGATGGCCGCAGCCTTCACCGCGAATCCGTCCTCGGCGGTCGTCGGCACGTAAACGGGAGTGCCGCCCGCGTATTTAACGATGTCCGGAAAGCTGACCCAGTAGGGCGCTGGAATTAAGACTTCGTCGCCCTGTTGAATCAAAACGCTGACGGCGTTAAAAATGGCGTGCTTGCCGCCGACATTGACCACACATTCTTTCGGCTCGTAGTTGGAGCCGAGTTCGCGCTTGTGCCATAGGCAGATGGCTTCGCGCAGGGGCATGATGCCGGGCGTGGCGGTGTACTTGGTCCTGTTTTCTTCGATGGCTTTGATTGCGGCTTTTTTGATGTGGTCGGGCGTGGGGAAATCCGGCTCGCCGGGGCCAAAGTCGGCGACGTCCACGCCGCGCGCTTTCAGTTTTTCGGCTTCCGCGATGACTGCGGCGGTGGGCGAGGCTTGGATGCGGTTGATGCGTTCGGTTAAGTGCACCGGTGCTCCTTTACTTAAGCGGGGGCTTGCGAATGCCCCGAACTCGGTATTTTAGCATTACATAGCGGCGGGAAATTTGCCCGATTGTTGCGCCGGGCGATCAGGACATTTTGGTACGCAGGCGCTCTTCCACGATGGGCGGAACTAAACCTTTGAGCGGGGCGCCGAACTGCGCGATTTCGCGGACCAGTTTGGCGCTGAGGTAGCTGTACGGCTCGCCGGGGATCATGAAGACCGTTTCGAGGCGCGGCTCAAGCTTGCGATTCATTAGAGCCATCTGCAATTCGTATTCGTAGTCGGAGACCGCGCGAATGCCGCGCAGGATCACGGCGGCGCCGCGCTTTCTGGCGAAATCGACGAGAAGGCCGTCGAAGACTTCGACTTCCACGCCGTTCCACTGTTTGGTGACTTCACGGAGCATTTCCACGCGCTCGGGAACGGTAAAGAGCGGCTGCTTTTCGGCGTTGCGCAGGACCGCGACGATCAGAGTATCGAACATTTTTTCGCCGCGCTCGATGAGGTCGAGGTGCCCGTTGGTGACGGGGTCGAAAGAGCCGGGATAGATGGCGACGGAGGTTTTCATAAGCGGCGGCGCGGGCCATAGTGTAGCGCAGCTGGCTGGTTGGTTGCCGCGCAAAGTTATTGCGGCGGGTGCTCCCGAAAGTATTTCTGGACCGCGGAGCGCGCGGCGGCTATCCTCAGTTTTCCAATTTATGTGCGGAAATGAGGACGATTGAAAATGGCGAGCCGGGAGCAATCGTGGCTATTGAAACGGTTTAAACGGTCGGCAGGGTGGGCGAGCATTTGCGCTGCGGCGACGGTGATGATGGCGATTGGTGCCGGGAGTTTGCTGGCGCAGCAGCCGGCGCTGAACTTGATGCCGATGCCCGCGAACGTGCAGGCAGGCAGCGGGGAACTGGCGATCGAGCGGACGTTTTCCGTGTCGCTCACGGG
>DATFYV010000208.1:0-6858 GCA_035314845.1 Candidatus Acidiferrum sp. | reverse complement strand
GACGTCGGCTTGAATGCTTAGGCCGTCAGCGAGTATGGCGGCGCGTTCGAGGGTGTTTTGCAATTCGCGGACGTTGCCGGGCCAGCGATAATGGAGGAGGCGGTCCTTGGCGCTGTCGCTTAGTTCGAGGCCGGGCTTGGAGAATTCGCGGCTGAATTTTTCCAGGAAATGGTTGGCGAGGAGGAGAACGTCTTCGCCACGATCGCGGAGTGGCGGGATGGTTAGCGGGACTGCGGAGATGCGGAAGTAGAGGTCTTCGCGGAACAATTTTTGTTCGACGAGTTGTTGCAGATTGCGATTGGTGGCGACCACGATGCGGACGTCGACGTCAATGGATTGCGTGCCGCCGACGCGTTCGAATTGGCGTTCTTCGAGTACGCGCAGGAGCTTGGCCTGAATGGCCAGAGGCAAGTCTCCCATTTCATCCAGGAATAAAGTGCCGTGGTGCGCTAAATCCATTTTGCCGACCTTGCGGGCGGCGGCTCCGGTGAAGGCACCGCGCTCGTGGCCGAAGAGTTCGTTTTCGACCAGGGATTCGGGGATGGCGGCACAGTTCAGGGCTACGAAGGCTTTGTCGCGGCGCGGGGAGAGGTGGTGGACGGCTCTGGCGAAAAGCTCTTTGCCGGTGCCGCTTTCGCCGAGGAGGAGGACGGTGGAATCGGTGGCGGCGACGCGCTGGAGCTGCTGGCTGACTTCGCGGATGGAAGGATGCTCGCCTACGATTCTAGGGAAGCCGTAACGCGTGGAATATTCTTCGCGGAGGAGGAGATTTTCGCGGAGGAGTTCCTGCTGGCGCGCGGCGCGTTCGACTAACAACTTCAGGTGATCGAGATCGACGGGCTTTTGCAGGAAATCGAAGGCGCCTTCTTTCATGGCGGTGACGGCTTCTTCGACGGAGCCGAAGGCAGTTAGAAGCAGGACGGGTATTGTGGGGTCGGCGCTTTTGGTGGCGCGAAGAACGTCCAGGCCGGATGCGCCAGGCATCTTTAGATCGGTGACGACGACCAGGTAGCGACGGGCGCGAACTTTTTGAATGGCGGCGGTGCCGTCGGGGGCTTCGTCGACGAGGTATCCGGCGCGCTCGAGGGCCTTGCGGAGCATGGCGCGCAACTCGGTTTTGTCTTCGACGAGGAGTAGAGGATCCATCTATTTGTTTTTAACACGGTTCCGAGCGGGCGTAGGGTGCGCCGTCAGGGGCTTGTGTGGTGGAGGGAACGGGGAACCGGGGAACGAGGGTCGGAAAAATGGAACTATTACTCGTCGGCAAGCCTGGAGGCAGTCCGAGGAGGCGGAGGCCCCTACCAGGAACTCTTGCGGCAGAGTTATTCGCTGGCCCAGCCAGGTTCGCCGCCGCTTTTGCGTAGCTGGTCTTCGAGGTCGCTCAGGCCTTGCTTTAGCTTGGCGATTTCGTCTTTCTTGGCCGCAATTTTGGCGTCTTTTTCGTTGATGTCCTTGCGGCTGTAGCCTTCTTCGAGGGCTTTTTGTGGATCGGGATAATATTGAACCTGGGATTTGTCTTGTTCGCGCTGCAAGACATCCAGTTCTTTTTCGGCGCGGGCGATTTGTTCGCGTTGGGCGGCGAAGCGCTTGCGCCAGGTCTTTTCGTCATTCTTGTCGGCTGGAGCTGCCGCGCCATCGGCGGGAGGCTTGGCGCCTTCGCCAGGAGGCGCAGCACCATCGGCAGGTTTTTCTCCCCCGGCCGGGGCAACGGAGTTTGTGGCGTCAGCCGGCTTGGGTTCCGGCTGAGCAGGCTTGACGTCGTCGTCGGTATAAACTTTGGTGTTCTTTGGAGCGTTTTTCTTGTCTTCGCGAGACTTGCGGGCGGCATCGGCGATGCTGCCGCCAGACTGCGAAGGGTCTTGCGCCCAAGTGCGAGCGGGGAACGATAAACCGGCCAATGTCAGGGTCGAAGCGGCGAGCAACACCGCCGCCCATCGAATGGTGCTTTTCCCAAGCATAGATCACGCCTTCCCGGGCCGGGCTCAGGCCAATGGCTAGACTACCGCCTGATTCGATTCTACCGCTTCTGGGACGCCGGTGCTGAGGGGTAGCGTAACGATAAACGCGGCGCCGCCTTCGGGGCGGTTGCGGGCGCGGACCTGGCCGCCGTGCTGGACAACGATTTTTTGTACTACGGCGAGGCCGAGGCCGGTGCCCTTGGCCTTGGTGGTGAAAAACGGGCGGAAGAGTTTTTCCCGGACGTCGGAGGGAATGCCCGGACCGTTATCGAAGATGGTGACGCGCTGGAAGGATGAGTCGTTGCCGCGCACGGCTTCGCCGCGGAGAAGGACGCGGCCGCCGTTGGCGGCGCCAAGACTGGCTTCGGCGGCGTTGCGCGCGAGATTGAGAAAGGCTTGGCGGAGCAAGCCTTCGTCGCCGGCGACGTTGCCGAAGGGGCCTTCCTGGCGAATGCGAATTTCCGGCATGGACTCGGCGATCTCGCTGACGACTTTTTCGACCACGTTTTGCAGGACGACGGTCTCGGTGGAAATGTCCAGCGGGCGAGCGTACTTGAGAAACTCGGCGACCACGTGGGTGATGTTGCGCGTTTGTTCCAGAATGTTTTCGGCGTAATCGTGGGCTTCGCCCGCCACGGTTTCAGAACGGATCATTTGCGCGTAACCGGAGATGGTAGCCAGGGCGTTTTTGAATTCGTGGGCAATGCCGGCGGAGAGTTCGCCGAGGGCGGCAAGATTTTCCTTCAGCTGTACTTGCTGCTGCAGGGCGGCGAGTTCGGTGAGGTCGGTGAGCAGGCAGATGGCGCCGTTGATTTTGCCTTCGCCGCGGCGGATGGGGGAGATGGTGGCGCCCAGGCGACGAGCTTCGCCGCCCGGTGCGGAGTGTTTGACCTCGGCGCGGCGGAAGATCTTGCCGTCCTTGAGACACTGGGTAACGAGGGCGGTGAGTTCGGAATCCTCGCCGAGGGCTTCGCTGTAGCGGCGGAAACCGAGGGCGCGAACGCCCAGTACGTGCTCGGCGGCGGGATTGGCACTGGAAATGATGCCGTTGGCGTTGACGATTAGCAGTCCGGCGGGCATGTTGCGAGTTACTTCTTCGCTGAGGCGCTCGGTTTGCTCGGCGCGCTCTTTTTCGATGCGATGGAGGCGGGCGAGTTCCTTTTCCTGTTCGCGGAGGGTTTGGATGACGCCTTGCATGGAGGCGGCCATGAAGGCGTTGGGATTTTCCGTGCGCGGAGGAGCGGCGAGGCTGCGGGAGTGTTCGGCGCGCGTGTCCTGGAAAAAACGCTGCATGAAATACACGATAATGCCGACCAGGGCAAAGAGCGCAATGCCGATGGCGACGGCCACCGTCCAGAGGTGTTGGGAGCTTTCGGATTGGAGCGCGGCGAACATCAGCGACGGAATACCTCTCCGGAGAAAATCGGTGTCAGCGCCAGTGCGGCAGGTAGCTGACCAAGGGCGATTGCACAAAAAATACCACCAGCAGGGCGGCGAATCCGAGAAAGGTGCCCAGCGGGAGCTGGTATTTGTTTACCAAGGCCCAATGCAATTCACGGGTGGCGCCCAGGCCGCGGCGGGCGGCGCGCTGCGCGACGTCAATTTTCCAGCGGGATAGATACAGCGCGAGGATGATGGATACTCCGACAAGGCTGCCGAGCAGCGTGCCGAGCAAAATGGTAAGGAAGGCGCCGCGCAGGCCGACGAAGGCGCCGACCATGGCCATCATTTTTACGTCGCCCATGCCCATGCCGTCACGCTTGCGGACCAATTTGTAGAGGGCGGCGGCCGCGAGAAGCAGCAGGCTACCGAAGGCTGCGCCGAGCAGTGCGTCAACCAATCCGAGTACCGGGCGCGGCGGAACGCGGTGAAAGAGGCGCACGTAGAGCATGAAGGCTGTGCCATCGTCGGGAGGAAGAAAGAGTGCAAGGCCCATGCCGATGCCGAAGCCGGGCCAATTGACGGCGTCGGGGAGCATGCGGACGCGCAGGTCGGTAACCACCAGGATGAGGATCAGGCAGATGAAAAAGAGCCACTTAAACGTGGCTTGGGTGATGTCGAAGGTGAGATAGCAGGCGACGAAGAGCAGACCAGTAAGCAATTCGATGATGGGGTACATGGGAGAAATAGGCAGGGCGCAGGAACGGCATTTGCCGCGCAGCCAGAGCCATCCCAGGATGGGAACGTTGTCGTAGGGCTTGATGGGCGTGAGGCAGCGCGGGCAGCGGGAGCCTGGCGAAACGATCGAGAGATCCTCTGGAATACGGGAGATGCACACATTCAGGAAGCTGCCGATGACGATCCCGAAGAGGAAGAAGATGAAAATGATCACGTCTGGAATGTGACACAGACGCGGCGGAGGCTCAAGAAAGGCGGGCTGCGGCGTGTCGCATGCCTAACATTGCGTGGGGTTTGCCATTGGACACGGAGGCCGTGCCTTTGCCAGCGGGTGTCACCCTAAAGGGCGTCGCTACGAAAACCCAACACCACGGTAAACTGTTAGTGGTCGATTCCTATGCACTGGTTTGAACGACGTATACGACGGTATGAGCATCGCCGCTGGACTACCGATGACAATCGGCGGGTGCAGCCTTTTGCCTGGGGCTTGGAGCATATTGGTGGAGACCCGAACGATCCTGATCCCGTGGCGTATGTGCGCCAGTATGCTCGATGGGCCATTGAGCATAGCCACGAATGGTTTGCCACCACGCCGGCGGATGACTATCGATTGGACGCGGATAATGTGCTGACGTTCCGCAGCAGCTTGCAGTCGCTTTGGCCGGAGAACGACACGGTGTACGCGCGGCTGTTTCCGGGGCGCAGTAAGGATGCGGCGGTGCTGGTGCTGCCAAATTGGAACGCTAAGTGGCATGGGCAGGATGGGTTGTGCGAGTGGCTACAGCGGCTGGGGATCACGGCGCTGAAGTTGAGTTTGCCTTATCACAACCGGCGGATGGCCAAGGGGCACGAACGCGCGGACCAGTTGGTTGGACCGAATATTGGGCTGACGCTGCAGGCGAACCGGCAGGCGGTACAGGACGCGCGGCGGTGTTTGCGCTGGCTGGAGCAACGCGGGTTTTCCAAGCTGGGGATTCTCGGGACGAGTATTGGATCGTCGGTCGGATACATCACGCTGGTACACGATGAAGGTTTGCGCGCTGGTGGATTTTTTCACGTTTCGACTTATTTTGCGGATGTGGTCAGTCAGGGGATGACGACGAATCACGTGTGGGAAGGCATGCGCGCGCACGTGACGGTGGACGAGCTGCGGGAGTTCTGGGCGCCGATCAGTCCGATGCCGTACGTGGAGCGCGGGATGGGGGCGGGGAAGAACGCGTTCATGGTTTACGGTAAGTACGATCCGACATTTCTGCCGGCGTTGACGGAGCAGATGCTCGATTCGTTGCGGCGGCATGGGGCTGCGCCGAAGACTGTGGAGCTGCATTGCGGGCACTATTCGTTGGAGTTGGCGCCGTTTAGCTATATCGCGGGGTATCGGATGCTGACGTTTTTGCGGTCGGCGCTGGCGTAGATCACCGATTTCATTCTGTGCGATCTTGCTCGTTTCCGGGCTCGCGCTCCGGCTGGGTTCCCCTGAAGCGATCGATCATTCCTCGGACGAATTTCGCAACAGCAAGTAATACGAAGGCGATGACTAGCGGGGCGCCGAGTTCGAGAAGAAGTTTCTGCATGATTCCATTTTAGCGCTTCCGTGGCGGGTTCCCGTAGTTTTACAAATTCGGTTTGCGGTGGTCACGGCGCACAGACTGAAGTCTGTGCCATCAAGAGCTCACGCGAGAAGTTTGGCGAAATCGCCGGAGGCAACCGACGATGCGACGGCTTCGATTTCTTCGGAGAGCGGGCGATCGTCGACGAGCATTGAGGATCTGGCGCGGACCATGTCGTAGGCGCGCGTGGCGAGCGTGCCGGTCTTTAGAGGATGCAGTAGGTCGATGCCTTGGCAGGCACAGAGCAATTCGATGGCGAGGATGTGGCGCAGATTTTGCAACATACGCGAGAGGCGGCGCGCGCCGCCCATGCCCATGGAGACGTAGTCTTCTTGATTGCCGGACGTGGAGATCGAGTCGACGGAATGCGGAGCGGCAAGGGCCTTGTTTTCGCTGGTGAGCGCGGCGGCAGTGACTTGGGCGATCATGAAGCCGGAGTTGAGGCCGGGTTCGGGAGTGAGAAAAGCGGGGAGCAGGCTGGTGAGCGGATTGGTCATTTGCTCGACACGGCGCTCAGAGATGCCGCCGAGGGTGGCGATGGCAATGGCGACTTGATCGGCGGCCATGGCCAGCGGCTGGCCGTGGAAATTTCCTCCGCTGATGATGTCGCCGCCAAATTTGTTAGTTTGGTCGGCGGCACTTTCGCGGACGAAGACCAGCGGATTGTCCGTCGCGCTGTTTAGTTCGACGGCGGCCATTTCACGGGCTTGCGCCAGGGAATCGCGCACCGCGCCGTGCACCTGCGGGGTGCAGCGCAAACTGTAGGCGTCCTGCACGCGGGGATCCTGATCGGAGGAGCGGTGGGACTCGCGGATTTGGCTGCCTTCGTTAAGATGGGCGAGGTGGCGAGCGGTGCGTGCGGCGCCGGCATAAGCGCGGGCATGCATGATGCGGGCGTCGAAAGCGCCCGGGCTGCCGCGCAGGGCATCGAGGGAGAGCGACGCGGCGACATCGGCGGTGTCCGCCAGAGTGTCTGCTTCCGCCAACGCAAGGCTCAACAACGCAAGCATGCCTTGCGTGCCATTGAGTAGTGATAACCCTTCTTTGGCCTGAAGTTCCAGCTGTGGAATGTCCGCGGACCGCAGCGCGTGACCGCCGGGCATGACGTTTCCGTGGTATATGGCGCGGCCTTCGCCAATGGCCACCTGCGCGAGATGCGCCAGCGGAGCGAG
>DATFYV010000207.1:0-22094 GCA_035314845.1 Candidatus Acidiferrum sp. | reverse complement strand
TCAGAATGGCGGCGTCGCGTTCGGTCTGGTTGGCAAAAATTTTCGCTTTGACGGCTCCATAAGCTTCGAGCGTGTGGTGACGGTCGAGATGATCCGGCGTTAGGTTGAGGAACACGGCGATGTTCGGACGAAAAGTTTCCGTCAATTCGAGTTGAAAGCTGCTTAACTCCGCGACGGTGACGGTGTCGTCGTGGGAATCGTCAACGCAGGCGATCAGCGGGGTGCCGATGTTGCCGGCGAGAATGGTTGGGAAGCCGGCGCTGCGCAAAGTGTGTTCGACCAGCGAAGTGGTGGTGGTCTTGCCGTTGGAGCCGGTGACGGCGAGCAATTGGCCGCGAAGGAAGCGGGAGGCCATCTCGACCTCACTCCAGACGGTGACGCCGGCAGCGCGCGCGGCGAGCAATTGCGGCAAATCGGCGGGAACGCCGGGGCTCGGCACGATCAAATCTTGCGACAGGAAGAGAGCGTCGGTCGGCGAGCCAAATTGACAAACTACGCCGTCCGCGCGGAGTGGTGCGGCTATGGCGCTCAATTCGTTCTCCGAACGCGAGTCGGTGGCGGTCACCAGTGCGCCGCGCGCAGCGCAAAAACGCGCGGTGGCTGCGCCCGTGCGCGCCAGTCCCACGACCAGCACGCGTTTGCCTTTTAGTTCTGCGGCATTCGGCATAAGTTCAAGCAATCCTACACATCTCCAGCTATGCGACTCATCAGCGCAGCTTCAAAGTCGTCAGCGCAAAAAGCGCAAATACCAGCGCAGCAATCCAGAAGCGCACAATCACTTTGGACTCGCTCCAGCCTAGCAACTCAAAATGATGGTGAATCGGGGCCATGCGGAAGATTCTCTTGCCGCGCAGCTTGAAGGAGCCGACCTGCAAAATCACGGAGAGCGCTTCGATTACAAAAATTCCGCCGACGAAAAACAGCAAAATCTCCTGCTTGATGATGACCGCGATTACGCCCAGCGTGCCGCCCAGCGAGAGGGAGCCAACGTCACCCATGAAGATTTCGGCGGGGTGGGCGTTGTACCAGAGGAATCCCAGCGAAGCGCCGACCAGCGCGCCGCAGAAGACCGTGAGTTCGCCGACGCGCGGAATGTATTGAATGTCCAAGTATTGCGCCCAGCGAAAATTACTGCTGACATAGGTGAGCACGGTGAGCGCTCCGGCGGCAATAACAGTGCAACCGATTGCCAGCCCGTCGAGGCCATCGGTCAAGTTCACCGCGTTGGAAGAACCCACAATCACCAGGGTGATGAAGGCCAAAAACGGCACAAAGGCCAGCGGCCACAAATGCCCGCCGAATACCGCGGGGCTCAGGAAGGAATGAACCACCAAATCGGGCTGGAAGCGTTTGAAAAAGGGAAACACCAGTTGCGTGGAGTGGGCGCTCTGGGTGGCCAGGACCAGCAATCCCACGCCGACCACCAAGCTCACCAGAATCTGCAGCAGCAATTTTTTGCGCGCGGTGAGGCCCAGATTTTGCTTCTTCATCACTTTGGCGTAATCGTCCAGGAAACCGATGGCCGCGAAGGCGATGAGCGCGAAGAGCGCCAGCAGCACGAAGGGATTGGTGAGATCGGCCCACAGCAGGGTGGGCACGGCGGTGGAAAGCACAATCAACACGCCGCCCATGGTCGGGGTGCCGGCTTTTTTCTTGTGCGCTTCCGGACCTTCCTCGCGGATGAACTGGCCGATCTGCAGTTCCACCAAGCGGCGGATCAGCCAGGGGCCGAAGACCAGGGCCAGAAACATGGCCGTGAGGCTAGCGTACACGGTGCGGACAGTGATGTAGCGAAAGACATTGAAGGGGCTGAAATAGCGCACCAGCACGTGGTAGACGAGGTAGTAGAGCATCTCAGTGCCGTACCTGGGTGCGGGGGCCATCGCCCTGCGTGCCGCCGGTGTGCCGCGCGATCAGGGCTTCCACGATGCGTTCCATCTTCACGCCGCGCGAGCCCTTCACCAGCAGCAGGTCGCCGGTGTTGACAAAATCTTCCAGGAATTTCGCGGCTTCCTCCGGCGCGGAGAAAAATTTGGTGTGTGCGCGCGAAAAGCCGGCCGCTACCGCGCCTTCCACGATTTCCGCGGCGTCGCCGCTGACGCCGATAATCCAGTCGATCTTGGCGGTTTGCGCGGCAAATTGTCCGGCTGTGCGATGCAGTTCCGCGGACGAGCGCCCGAGTTCGCGCATTTCGCCGGCCGCCAAAATGCGGCGCTTGAAGTTGGGCGTGGCCGCCAGCAATTCCGTCATGGCTTCCAGCGCGGCGGGACTGGAGTTGTAGCTGTCGTTGATGAGCGCCGCGCCATTGGAAAATCGCAACAGTTCGCCGCGCATGGACGGCGCGCGCAGGGTGCGAAAAACATGCTGCGCTTCGGCCGCGCCGATATCCCAAACGCTGGCCGCCGCGAGCGCCGCCAGGGCGTTGGAAATGGCGTGGCGGCCAGGGACGGACAATTCCAGGCGCACGCGACCCTCCGGGCTGACGTAATCGAATGCCGAACCCAGCGCGCCGCGGTCCTCTATATTCTCTGCGCTAAAAAAGGCCGGCTGTGCGATTCCGTAGGTGAGCACGCGTCCCGGTGCAAACGGGCCAAACGCCGCCACGCGCGGATCGTCGGCATTCAGCACCGCAGTGGACGCGCGCCCGTTCAAACCCTCAATCAACTCGCGTTTGGCCAGGGCGATCTCGTCCACGGAAGAAAAAAATTCCAAGTGCGCCGGGGAGACGCGCGTCACGACTCCGACGTCTGGCTTCGCGATTTCCGCCAGGCGCGCCAGCTCTCCGCGCCGCGACATGCCCATCTCCAGCACTGCGGCTTCGTCGGTGGGCTCCAGCCGGAACAGCGTCAGCGGCAGCCCATACTCGTTGTTAAAATTTCCTTCCGACTTCAAGACCCGCAGCTTCGCGCCCAGCAATGCCGCCAGGATCTCCTTGGTAGTGGTTTTACCCACCGAGCCGGTAACCCCTGCGACTTTGCCGCCCCAGGCCTCGCGTGCCGCGCGCCCCAGTTGCTTGAGCGCTGCAAAGGTGTCCTCGACGACGAGACACTTGTCGCGAATTGCGGCGGCGGCGTAACTCTCAGCACGCTCGCGCGCCACCATGGCGGCGACAGCACCACGCTTGAAGGCCGCGGCCAAATGATCGTGTCCATCGTGACGCGGTCCGTGGATGGCGATGAACAGTTCTCCGGCACGTAGCGTGCGAGAATCAATCGACACGCCGGCCACCCGGGCCATAGCGTCGAGCCCCGCTCCCTTCCGCGCATCCACCGCGCCAGCCACCTGTGCAATCGTCCACCGCATACATTCCTCAACGAGTTAGCGAAGTATCCCGCGCGTTTGGTGTTCACCGTTTAGAGGGCTCCTCCTTAGTACCGCGTAACAAAATCAGCCCGAGCGCCTCGTTGCAGCTGACTTTCGGCGCGATGCGTGCAGTCATCGCGCGTGCAAACTACAAAGCGCGCTAGGTGCCAAACTCTTTTTCGTTGTCTGTTCGCTCCCCTGGCGCACGCTGATATCCGCGCACGCGCAACGCTTTTCGCGCCACGTCGCGATCGTCAAAATGCAAAGTGCCGTTGGCTAAAATTTGATAATTCTCGTGGCCTTTGCCCGCCAGCAATACGATGTCGCCGGCGCGGGCCTCGTCCATTGCCAGTCCGATGGCTTTTTCGCGGTCCGGCTCAATGAAGTATTTTCCGGAAGTCTTCTGGAGGCCCACGATTATGTCGCTGATGATCTTCAGCGGATCCTCGCTGCGGGGATTGTCGCTGGACAGAATGGTCAGGTCGCTCAGGCGGCCGGTCACTTCGCCCATCACCGGCCGCTTGGTGCGATCTTTTTCCCCGCCACAGCCGAATAACGTAATGACGCGGCCCTTGGGGTTCAATTCGCGCGCGGTGCGAATCAAATTTTCCAGCGCGTCGTCGGTGTGCGCGTAATCCACGATCACCAGAAACGGCTGTCCCTCGTCAATCCTCTGGAAGCGTCCGGAAACACTTTCCAACTCGTTCAATCCTTTTTCGATAGCTTCGTTTTGCAATCCCAGCGCCTGCGCCGCGCCAATCGCGGCCAAAATGTTGTACACATTAATGCGCCCTACGAGCGCCGAGGTTACCTGCACTTTGCCGTTGGGCGTCTGCGCGGTAAAGGTCAAACCCTGAAACGAAAGCTGAAATTTTTTTGCGGTGATGTCCGCCGGCGCTTCCAGTCCATACGTTACCGTGTTCTTGGCCAGGCCCATGAGCTGTTTGCCGTAAGCGTCATCGGTGTTCACGATGGCTACGTCAGGTGCTCCGGCCCCCGCGCCTTCAAACAGCCTTCTCTTCGCGGCGAAGTAGTCCTCAAATGTCTTGTGGTAATCCATGTGCTCGCGCGTCAGATTGGTGAACACTGCCGCCGCGAAATGGCAGCCCCACAAACGCTCCAAGGTCAGGGCGTGGGAACTGGCTTCCAGCACCGCGAATTTGCCGCCTTCGTCGCGAATCTCCGCAAGAAATCGCTGCAGATCGAGCGACTCCGGCGTGGTATTCGGCGAAGAATATTCTCCGCGCGGCGTGTGATAGGCAATGGTGCCAAAGAGTCCAGTCTTAGCGCCAGACGCTTTCACCATCGCATCGATCAAAGATGTTGTGGTGGTCTTTCCGTTGGTTCCGGTAGCCGCCGCCATGCGCAGCGCTGAGGCGGGATGCCCATAAAAATTCGCTGCCACAATCGCCAGTGCCTTGCGCGGCTCGCGCACTCGCACCCAGGCGACATTCTCGGGCAACCATGCTGGCGCAGATTCTTCACTCGCAATGGCAACGGCTCCGTGCGCGAGGGCATCTTTCAGAAAGGCGTTGCCGTCGGCCTTCGCCCCATGCAACGCAAAAAATAGCGCTCGCGCAGCAACCTTGCGCGAATCGCAAGCCACCTGCTGAATCTCCAGCGCCGGTGGCGCCGCATGCGCCTCCGCGGACACACCCTCAAGTAGCGCACTGAGCTTCATACTGTTAGCGACACTCTCCACCTTCACCATGTTATCGCGCGGCGGGCAAATCTCCGGCACACCATCGCCTCGCTCCGCCGCGCACGTCTCGCTGAGTCCGGTCTTCACGCTATTTCGTCGCTCCCGCGGGCTTCGCGTGCGGCGTGCCAAATTCCACGGTAACCTTCGCGCCGTGCTTCAATTTTGCTCCGGCCGCGGGCGTCTGCCCGGTCGCCAGGTTGGTTCCCAGCAGCACGGGATTCAATCCCAGGCGCAGGCACTGGTCGGTGACATCCCGCATGGTCTTGCCCGTGAAATCCGGCACGGTAATGTCTCCGCCTTCGTCCACCGAGACCGTCAGCGATGCGGGTAACGCTGGTGCAACACTCTTCTTGGACGCGGGCAGAGCCCCAGAAGGGGAAGCTCCAGGATCGCTCGGTAAAGCCTCGTCGGGCTGCGCGGAAAAATCTGCGGGCGTAAAATCCCCCAGTGCTTCTGCAGTCTCGCTTTGCTGGTCGTAGGCGGTTTGCACCAGCTTTGGGCCCAGCGGCACGTCGTGCGGCACTCCCAGGTAGGTGAGCACCTGCTCTGCCACTCGCTTGAACACTGGCGCAGCCACCATTCCGCCCTCATGCGGACCCACAGGGGAATCCAGTGATACGAGAATGGTCACCGCCGGATCATTGATGGGGGCGAATCCTGTGAACGACGCGATTAGATCCGTACGCGAATAGCGCCCGGTGTTCGGGTCAATTTTCTGGGCCGAACCGGTCTTCCCCGCCGCCGTCCAGCCGTCGAGGCGCGCCAGCGTCCCCGTGCCACCCTTTAGGACCACGCCTTCCATGAGCCTGCGCAGGGTTGCGGCGGTCTGCGGATGAATTACATTGCGCGGTTCGACCGGTGCCAGAGGCCCTTCCGCGGGTAACGCCTGCTCGCCCCGCCGCAACTCCGCCACCACATGCGGCCGGTATAGCGTCCCGCCGTTAGCGATGGCCGAAACCGCTGCGATCAGCTGTATAGGCGTAACCCCCACTTCCTGTCCCATGGATACCGCGCCAATCGAAATCGGTGTCCAATGCTCCAGGCGGTGCAGCAAGCCGCGGCTTTCGCCCGGAAGGTCCACGCCCGTCGGCGAGCCAAATCCGAATCCGCGAATGTAGTCATAAAAGCGCGGCTCGCCCAGCCGCATGGCCACCTTGATGGCACCTACGTCGCTCGATTTGGCCAGAATGTCAGAAACCGTTAGCAGCCCGAATGGTTTGTGGTCGTGGATGCGGTGTCCGGAAACCACCACGGAGCCATTCTCACAATCAAACACTTCATCGGGCCGTGTCACGTTCTGATCGAAGGCCGCCGCGAGGGTAATCAGCTTAAAGGTCGAACCCGGCTCGTAAATTGCGCTCACCGCGCGGTTCATGCGCGATTCCGCGGGAGCAGTGGCGGCAGTATTGGGATTGAATTTTGGCCAATTCGCCAGCGCCAAAATCTCGCCGTTGTTGGGATTCATCACAATTACGGTGCCGGCGGGAGCGTGGGTTTTGGCAATCGCCGCCGCTAGTTCGCGCTCCGCGATGTACTGAATCTTTTCGTCCAATGTCAGCACCACGCTGGCGCCGCGATCCCGTTGCGCCTCTCCGGTGCTAGTAACACCGTCAAAGCGATGCTGCCGGGCATCCGCCATCACCAGGACTTTTTCGCTCTTGCCGCGAATCTGCGCGTCCAGCTCGGACTCAATTCCACCCAGGCCTTTTTCATCCGGGTCCACAAACCCCAGCACGTGCGCCGCTAAGTCCCGCTTGGGATAAAAGCGCTGATTTTCTTTTTGCAGGTAGACGCCCTTCAGACTGAGCGCCGTGATGGCTTCGGCTTGTTCCGGAGGCAGCTTGCGCTGCACCCAGGAAAATGACTCGGAGGACCTTAAGCGCTGCTCAATCGTCTCGCGCGGTAATCCCAGCACCCCCGAAAGCAGGCGTGCCGCCAGGGGAATATCAGCGAGTTCGGAAGGCACCGCGAACGCCGACTCTACCTGAATGCTCATGGCTAGTGGGTGCATGTTGCGGTCGTAAATGGCCCCGCGCTTGGGAGAAATCTCAATGGTGCGCTGCTGCTGCCGCTGTGCTCGGGCCATATACTCACTGTGGCGGATCAACTGCAGGTAGGCCAGACGCCCGCTAACCGCCACCATCCACAGCATGGCCACCGCGGCGACGATCAGCAGCCGGTGGGCCGGGGTCCGGTAGGAGGTCCGGCCGCCTTCTGGAGCGTGGACTCGATTCTGTAGCATGGCGCAATCAGCTCAACAAACGCTCCGCACAACAATGTAGATGGACAAAATGGGCAAGCAGTAGCCTGCGGAAAAGACCGTCTCGCCGGGGACGGCGAGCTGCACTACGGGCGGCTCGCACGGGTGTAGCGGACCGAGGCCACTTCCGCGCCGTTGGGAGTTTCGTACTCCTGCACTTGCGCGGGCTGCACCTCTGTCAAACCCAGTTGCTGCCGTGCGATAAAGTCGATTCGCCGCGGGTCCGACAATCCGGCGATCTGCAGGTTCAGCGAAGAATTCAGGGCCGCGGCATCGGCCTGCTGCACCTTCAAGCCTTCCAGCTGAAAACTCAAATCGATGCAGCGAAAATGCTGGTAAGCGTATAGGGTTAGGCACGCCGCGATCATCCCGCCCAGGGCCACAGTGCGGTACAGGTTGCGCATCTTCACCGGCGCCACGTTGCGCACCAGCCTTGAATTATCAATGCGCTTCACGGTGTGAAACTCAAACGCCACCAGCGGCTTCTTGGTATTCAATCCTTTGCGCGTCATAGCCGTACCCGCTTCTTTCCGCTTACCCTTCTCCAAAATTGGCCCACCGCAAACACCCGGTCGTCCCACCACAAAATCGTCATTCCGAGCGCGGCGAGGAACCTGTTTTCGGCCCCGCCACCCAGTCCCTTCAAGCCGCCACTCTCTCCGCGCACCGCAACTTCGCACTCCGCGACCGAGGATTCTCAAACAATTCCTTCTCACCTGGCACGATCACATGCCGGGTCAACACCCTCAGCACGCGTTCCCGCTCGCCCGCCTGAAACGCCTGCTTGACGATACGGTCTTCCCGCGAGTGGTACGTCAACACCACCATCCGTCCACCTGGAACTATTGTGGTAGGGGTCCGAGATAGAAACTGCCCGAGTTCCTCCATCTCTCGATTCACCGCGATCCGCAGCGCCAGAAACGTTTTTGTTGCGGGATGCAGTCTCTGCCTTCCCCATTGCTTTCGGGCCCCTGCCACAGTCGTTGCCAAGTGCGCGGTATCCCTGATGGGCCGCGCTCGCACAATCATCTTGGCGATTCTTCTGGAATCATGCTCATCGGCTTCGCGATAGAGCAGGTCGGCAATCTCATTCTCCGACCACTGATTCACAATTTCGTCGGCCGTCAATTCGTCGTTGACGGTATCCATGCGCATATCCAGCGCGGCCGCTTCGCGAAACGAAAACCCCCGCTCGCCGCGATCAAGCTGCATGCTCGAAACCCCCAAGTCGGCCAAGACCCCGTCCACCATCGGAATCCCCAACCCGCGCACGACCTCCGCAATCTTCGAGAACGCCGCGTGCACCAGCGTCACCTTGCTCGCCACTTCCGTGCCGAAACTCTTGAGCCGCTCCCGGGCCAACTCCAACGCCTGTGCGTCCCGGTCCAGACTGATCAATCTTCCCGATGTCAATCGCCTGGCGATGGCCGCCGAGTGGCCCGCGGCTCCCAGCGTGGCGTCTACGTAGTTTCCTTCGGGCTTGATGTCCAGCCATTGCAGCACCTCATCCAGCAAAACCGGCGTGTGAGGAGCACCACTCACGGATCACCCGCCACCAATCACTGCGTTTCTAAATCCCAAGGTCTTCCAAAGTCTTGGCATCCTCGTTAGTGAACGGCTCGTTCTTCATCTCGTCCAAAACCCGGGTGTGATTCATCACTTCCAGGTAATCTAAATTCCCCAAGACATCCACGTCGCCTTTGGCCTGCGCGGCTTCCCGCAAGACTGCCGGAATCAATAGCCGCCCCTGCGCGTCCAGCTCCACCGTCTGCCCAAAGTAGCTGGTACGCTTCAAAAATTTGCGCTTGGCGGCGTTCTGGCTGGACACCGTCGCCAATTTGTCCTCGATCTCGGCCCAGACCTTCATGGGATAGATTCGCGCGGACTCCCCCGTAGGGCTGGTGATGTAAAACTGGTTGCCATACTCCGTCAGCGACTCGAGAAACACCGCGGGGACCTTGAGTCTCCCCTTCTCGTCGACCTTCGCCGGACAGTTTCCCCGCAGCTTCATTCGCCCTAACCCTGCTCGACCGGTAGTCTATGGTCGCTATCGCCATAAGGTCGCTATTCGCACGCCCCGCGCGCAATAACCCAACAATGTGTCTTGCAAAAGCCCTTTTTTGCGCCCAAACTGCCCCGGTATGCCCTGCTTCTCAGCCCAAAACCCCGGTTTGCTGGCCCAAAGCCGCGATTTCCTTGCCCGAAACCGCTGCGCCCTACTGGCCTCTACGGTCGCCTACCGCTTCCTACTGCTTTCCACTGCACTCCACTTTGGACCACATAATATGCCCCTTTCCCCGCTTGTCAATACCAAACTTCACTTTTTTCAAAAATAATTGTGGAATTTGTAGCGGCTACACTTTTCCGTTTTTCGCTACGACGGCTTGTGCTTCTGCTTCGTTCGTGCCTCTATTTGTAGCGGCCCACTTCTGACTGCCTCCGCCTTGGTGAAAAACCCAAAAACGTTTTGGTTTGAAGCGGAGCTCTTCTAAGCTCCCCGCTCTGAGCCGTGATGATGGCGAATCCGTTCCTCCGCAGGCGCGGACCACGTTTGCTGGGTGGACGCGTGATAAAATCCTGCAAGGTAGCGCTTCGGGGGATCAAAACATCTTGCGAAGCCGTTCCAGTGAGAAGCGTCGGGCTCGATGTCAGCGAAGAAAATACTAATTATCGAAGACGACGCGGGCCAGTTGACCATGGTCGCGAAACGTTTGAAGCACGCGGGTTACGACGTGGTGGGCGCGCGCGACGGTATCAGCGCCGTGAGCACCGCGCGCAAGGAACAGCCCGACCTGGTCCTTCTGGATCTCGGTTTGCCAGGAGGCGACGGTTTTGTGGTGATGCAGCGGCTACAGATGCTGATTTCTACCTCTACTATCCCGATCATTGTGATCAGTTCGAACGATCCCAGCTCTAGCGAAGAACCTTCCCGGCGGGCTGGCGCGATCGCTTATCTGCGGAAGCCCGTGGACTTCGACAAGTTGTTCAAATTAATCGCCGAAACCCTCGGAACTCCCGAGCCGACGGCGTGAAACAGCGGCCGTCGAGAGATTCAGTTGGCCTTTCTATCTTTGGCTTGTGTCAGCCAACGGTTCAAAACGTCGGAGTAATATTGTGGCAGCTCCCTGAATTGCAGGCCCATGCCTTGCTTGGCCTCAAAAAAAGCCACCGTCGCCTGGGTCTCCACGGACTCGGTCTCGGTGTAAATCTCGATCATCACGTTGGTCCCCGCGGGAAAGGGATTCAGCATCTCCACATAGCATCCGTGCAGGCTGAGGTCGCTGATCCGTGAAGACGTACGGGCATGTTCCTTCTCATCAACGATTTCCGCCATGGCTATGAACGGATACCTGGTTTCGCGCCGTCGTTCGGCTCGCATCGCTATTCCCCCTTTTGGGGGAAGGGGTGTTGCGATGGTACTCCGTTGTAGCGACCCACCCAAGGAAAGCTCGCTTCCTGAGGCCAATCCGTCACTGACACCCCAAATAATCCATGTTATGCATTTCGTGACGCAGGGTTAATCAAGTGCGCCCCTGCCCTGCAGCGATGGACTAGGCTAGACGGCATGGACCGACAACGCCGAGGATTCCGGTTTTCTCTCGATGCTGCTGCTGAGATGGCACCGGAAGGTTCGCCCAACGCGACGGTAAGGGCGCGCGTCACGGAACTGAGCTTGCTGGGCTGCTACCTGCAGACCCCCTCTCCGTTTCCGGAGCAAACGCATGTCTTGGTGAAGATTTTTCACTGCGCCGAATACTTCGAGGCCCACGCATCGGTGATCTACGTCAAAGCAGCCGCGGGCATGGGCGTGGAGTTTCGGGAGATGAATCCGCACTGTCGCGGAATCTTGCAGAAGTGGATTCTAGCCGAATTACATGGCCAGACCAAATCAGAAGAGTAGGCCTGGATGGCGACGGCATTCCTCCTCTTCCAGTGGTCGAGGCCGCGAAAGGCTAGTTGCCCAGGGCCTGCCGGCCAGCTTAAGGCCCCTCCCTAGGGCCTATTTCCTTTGTATCTGCCGCATGTTATTCTGAATCCGACAGTAGGAAGCATGCTCCCAAGGAGACCCGCCATGGAATGGACCACACCGAGCCACGAAGAAATCGACCTCAGCTGCGAAATCAGCTCCTACGCCAACGCCGAACTCTAGTCGCTGCCGCCGTTTGGGGGCAGGTGCGCCGTCTTTTGCTGCGCTGCGCGGCAGTTTGATTGGCTCGTATTGGCGGGCCCTGTCAACCTATCGTAGATCCTTGCACTCTGTTCACTCTCTTCAGTGGTTTGCCTGAACCATTCATCTCGCCATGCGCATTAAAATCCTAGGCTCCGCGGCTGGCGGCGGCTTTCCGCAGTGGAATTGTGCTTGCTCCAATTGCCGCCGCTTCCGAGCCGGGCAATTCCGCGGCCCAGCCCGCACGCAAACGCAAATCGCCATCGACGCCAACCCCGAGTACGCCCAGCGTCAGTACTGGACGCTGGTCAATGCCTCCCCCGATCTGCGCCAACAGGTCCTCGCCACCCGTGAACTAAAACCTTTTTCCGACGGACATAGCTCGACACCAATTCGCGACGTCTATCTTCCCAGCGCCGATGTCGACTCCCTTATGGGTCTGTTGCACTTGCGCGAATTTCAAGGCTTCCGCATTCTCTCAACCCCCGCGGTACGCCGCATCGTTTCCGAAGAAAACTCCATCTTCCGGGTGCTTGGCCGTGCAGCGCCGCCCGTCGAGTGGGTTTCCCTCGAGGTCGCCGCCACGGGCGACACCGGCAAGCACCACAATCCCGAGGGGCCTCCGCTGCTCTTCTCCCGCGCCATTTCCCTGGGGGGAGAATACCCGGATTACGTCAGCGGAAAGCTTCGCCCCTTCCTGGCCCCCGACGAGGCGGTCATGGGATTTGTTTTCGATCATTGCGGCAAACGCTTGTTTGTCGCTCCCTCGCTGCCCAATCGCAACACCGGCTGGAAGGACTGGGCGGCCTCTAGCGATGTGGTTTTAGTCGACGGCACATTCTGGAGCGACACGGAACTCATCCAGGCGGGCCGCAGTCATAAGACCGCTCGTGAAATTGGCCATCTGCCGCTTTCCGGTCCTGGCGGCTTGCTGGAGCAGTTCCCCAAATCGTCGACGGCCAGAAAAATCCTGATTCACATCAACAACACCAATCCCATCCTTGACGAAGACAGCGCAGAACACCGCGCGGTGCTGGAAGCGGGCTTTGAAATCGCCTACGATGGCATGGAGCTGCAACTGTGACCATCGCCACGGAAAAACACGCGCTCCCGGAGCCGCAATTCATTGCGGGATTCCACGCCATCGGTGAAGAGCGTTACCACCACAAGCATCCGTTCCACAACATGATGCATGAAGGCAAGCTGACGCGCGGTCAACTGCAGGCCTGGGCCCTGAATCGCTACTTCTATCAGAGCCGCATTCCCATGAAAGACGCCGCGATACTGGCGCGCAGCGAAGATCCTGGATTTCGCGCGGCCTGGCGCAAGCGCATCATCGACCACGATGGGGACGGCAGCAATCCCGGCGGCATCGAGAAGTGGCTCAAGCTGGTGGAGGCCACCGGCTTGCCGCGCATGCAGGCCGTGCGCGGCGAGGGTATTTTGCCGGCTACGCGCTACGCGGTAGACGCGTACGTGAATTTTGTTTCGACGCGGACGCATCTCGAGGCTGTGGCTTCTTCGCTCACCGAGCTTTTTTCGAAGCAGCTGATCTCTCTGCGCATCGATCGGCTAAGGGAGCATTATCCGTGGCTCACCGGCGGCCTCGATTATTTCAGCGGGCGGCTGACGCAAGCGCCGGAAGACTCCGAGTTCGCCCTCTCCTGGGTGGTGAAACACGCGCGTACGCGCGATGATCAGGAGCTGGCCTACGGCGCGTTGCGAGCTAAATGCGACATTCTCTGGGCGCAACTTGACGCACTGTACCACGCTTACGTAAATCCCGGCTGGCCGCCGCCCGGGGCTTTTCAGCCCAGCGATTTGTGACGGGACTTTAATGACAGAAACGCCGGCAAATCTCGATCCGCAGAGCAAGCCGCGGCTGGCTCCAGGGTGCCGCCTGAACGAGGCAGGCAAGGAACCGCGCACGCTGCTGATGCCCGAGCGCGCGTTACGACTGCAAGGTCCGAGCCTGGAAATTATCGAACGCTGCGACGGCCAGCACACCGTGCAGCAAATCATCAGCGACCTGCAAAAAATCTACAGCAAAGCTGCGCCGGAGAAAGTCGCGCAAGACATTCAGGGCTACCTGAAACTGCTGCACGACCAGCGCGCACTGGATTTTTAGTGGCCCAGACTTCAGTCTGGGCTGTGTGTGCGGCGCCTTGGCATTCGGACTACGCGCAGGTGGCGGCGGCAAACCCCACAGACGAGAGTCTATGCCACCGAGAACCTGACTTCATGGCTTCCACCTTCAACCCGCTGGCGCTGATCGCCGAACTAACCCATCGCTGCCCGCTGCACTGCGTCTATTGCTCGAATCCACAAGAATTGCAAGCACGCGCAAGCGAACTTTCCGCTGAAGACTGGCAAAGAGTTTTTGAGCAAGCCGCCGAACTAGGCATCTTGCAGGCCGACCTCACCGGGGGTGAACCGTTGGCGCGGGCGGACATCGTCGAATTAATCCGCGCCGGGCGTACTGCTGGCCTCTACGTAAATCTGATCACCTCCGGCCTGCCGCTGGACGAAAAGCGGCTCGATGCGTTAGTCGACGCCGGCTTGGACCATTTCCAGCTCAGCTTCCAAGGCGCCACGGAAAAAATCGCCGAAGAAATTTCCGGCAGCAAAACGCACGCGCAAAAACTGTGCGTACTGGACTGGCTGAAATCGCGGCGCGTGGCCGTCACGCTGAATTTTGTCATTCACCGGCGCAATATCCATCAACTCGAGGAGATGCTGGCAATCGCCGAGAATTCCAGCGCCACGCGCGTGGAATTTGCTAACGTGCAGTATTACGGCTGGGCCTTCGCCAATCGCGCCGCACTGCTGCCCACGCGCGGGCAACTTGACGATTCGCTCGCAATTATCAAAAACGCGCACGAACGCCTGCGCGGGAAAATCCGCGTTGAATATGTTGTACCGGATTATTACGCGAAATTTCCCAAAGCCTGCATGGGCGGTTGGGGCCGCAAACTAATGCTCATCACGCCGAATGGCGAAGCGCTTCCCTGCCACGCAGCTAAAATCATTCCTGGACTATCGTTCGAAAATGTGAAGAATCGCGGACTCCGCGAGATTTGGGAAACGTCAGAAGCCTTCCAGAAATTTCGCGGCCAAGGTTGGATGCAAGAACCCTGTAAAACCTGCGATCGCCGCGAGCAGGACTTCGGCGGTTGCCGCTGCCAGGCGCTTTTGCTTGCGGGTGACGCGACCGCTACTGACCCAGTCTGTTCGTTGTCAGCGGAGCGCGGAAGAGTCGACGCTATCCTCGCAGCCCTGAATACGAACTCGGTGCCGACGGGCTCCGAACAAACAGCCTGGATTTACCGGCCGAATCCGTAAACAAGCGTTGAGCCCGAAGTCCGCTCCCTCTGACGCCCGGGCCAGCTGGGGCGCAGCATGATGCGCCCCCAACAAGGAATGCGGCGAACTTGTTGAGATCGCTCAACCACCCGTCGCGGCGGTCGATTCTGCGGGGACTTTCCGCAGGCGCATCACCACCAGGGCAGTGAAGACCAGGCTCGCGGCGAACACCAGCAAACCGAAAATCGTCATCGTGTAGGGTGCGCCGATGCGCTTGGCGATGCCGCCGGCGATCAGCGATCCGATGGGCTGCACACCCATAAACATAGTGGCGTACACGGCCATCACCCGGCCGCGCAAGGGATCCGGCACGCGGCTTTGCACGATGGTGTTGGTCGCCGCCATTTGCACCGTGGCGGCGCAGCCCACAACAAAAATCACCACAGCGGACAACAAGAAATGTCTTGATTGCGAAAAAATTATCAGGCCGACGGCGCAAACCATGGCAGTCGCAGCGACCAATCGCGCCAGTCCGGTATAAGTGGTGCGCCCGGCGAAATACAGCGCCCCCATTACCGCGCCCACTCCGGCGGAACTCATCAGAAAGCCCATGCCCTTCGCGCCCCCGTGCAAAATGCCATCGGCAAAAATCGGCAAGAACACGGAATATTGCAGGCCGAACAAACTCAATACGCTCAAGAGCAATAACACGGAGCGGACCGGCGCGTCGGACATGGCATAACGAAATCCCTGCAGAAATGCACGAAACGGCGAGTCCTCGCTGGGCTGCGGCTTCTCATGGCTGACACGCATGGCCAGCAGCGCCCCAATGACCGCCAAAAAACTGACGCCATTTAGAAAAAAGCACCAGCCTTCGCCGATCCAGGCAATCGCAAAACCCGCAATTGCCGGTCCCACGACGCGCGCACCGTTGAATATCGAAGAGTTGAGAGCGATAGCGTTCGGCAGATCCTCCTTGCCCACCATCTGCACAAACAGCGACTGCCGGATCGGCACATCGAAGGCGTTCACAATGCCGACGAGAAACGCGATGAGAATGATTTCCCACTCGCGCAAGATATGCGTCAACTGCAGCGCGGCCAGCACAAACGCAAGAATCATGGAGACGGTTTGCGTGGCGATCACGCCGTAGAGGCGATTGTAGCGGTCACCCACATAACCGCCCACGGATGCCAGCAGCAAAATGGGAATCTGATTGGCAAATCCGTATAGCCCCAGCAGGGCCGCGGAATTCGTGAGCTTGTAGACCAGCCAAAGCTGCGCGGTGGTCTGCATCCAGGTCCCAATCAATGAGACCAGTTGCCCGCCAATAAACAGTTGAAAATTGCGATGCTGCAAGGCGCGGAAGCGCGTCGTCACCAGCCGGACCACCCTTCACCTGTTCGATGCGCAAAAGGCGAACAGGTGACGATGCCGCGAGAACCGGGAAGATGTCAACGCGCCGGCCCAAATTGGTTGCTACTCGGTCCGATATCTTCGATCAGTCGCGATCATCGTTCCCTGCGGGGAGGACTACGATGCCGTGCGGACGCGCAGGGCCGGTAGCGATGTCGCGATTGAAGTCCAGGTCGAAGCGCGGATCGAGTCTTAGGTGATCGCGGCCCACTTCGAGCACATGGATTTTGTGGTCGCCTTCGGCCCTGACCACTCCGCCGGGAGCAAGATCTTCGACGAGGAAGTAGTCGGAGACCACCAGGCGCTTCTCGTCGGCCGTCAGGTTGAGATAGTGGGGACCTGAGCCGGGGCCAAGATCCACGGAGCTGAGCACTTTGGGATTTTCCGGGCGTGAAATATCGAACAGCACCACCTTGCCGGCGTTGCCCGCGTAGTTGAGGGTGATGAACAGCCTTGTGCCATCGCGATTGATGCGGAAAAGCTGCGGCCATGTCGGCGCGCCAGCGATCGCGAAGGGAGCGAAATCGTATACCGCGGTCGCGATGCCCTGCTTCGTATCGATCAGATACAGCTTGTTGTCAGCCATCCCCGCGGTAAACGCGCGCAGCTGGCGATCGCCAGGAATCAAGCCGACATCGATGGTGCCTGCCGGACTCGCGGGATCGCCGACCGTGATTGTGCGCACGATGGAGCGCTTGGCAAAATCCCAGACGCGGACGCTGCCGCGCAGCAGAACTTCGTCGCCGCCGGAGACGTTTAAGGTATGCAGGGGGCAGATGAAATCGCTGGTGAGGATCAGATTGTGCGCTTCATCGATGGCCAAACCGTGGGGATCGAAGCCATCCGACGGGGGATTGAGCGGCCAGGCCTGCACGTAACGCTGATTGGCATCATATTCCACGAGGCGACCGGGGTTGGCGCCGTCTGGCGAACCCATGAACGTGCCGAAGAAACCTCCGTTGCTGAGCGAATCGAACTCGTCGGCGATGGAAGCGTGCGGCGGATTATCGGAGCGAAGGAATTGCGGATCACGCGGATGGCTGACGTCGAAGAAGAAAACCTGGTCCTGGCCACGTAAAACGCTCAGCAGTCCGCCGCCCACAAAGGTTTTGCCATCGGCGGAAAGCCCCACGTGGTGTGGTTCGTTGCCGATGGCCGAGGGTCCGGTCAGCGGCACGGTGCGCAGGACTTTGCCGTAGTTCGGAGAGTGCTCATCAAAATCGATGACCGCCAGGAAGTCTGGCTTCACGTGGGCTTTGTCTCCGGCCCAGATAAGCAGGGTGTTTTCCTTGCGATGGTGGTGGTCTCGGTCATCGTCGCGGTCGGGAACAAGGTTGGACTGGGCGCGCACGTTTCCCGCGAAAAGTGCAAACAGTAAGGCGAACAGCAAGAGATGAAGTAAACGGGTACGACGATTCCTTGAGTTCATGGAGATATCCTCTCTTTGAGTTCCGGTTCCCAGGGAAACGGAGTTGGAGACTGCGGACTTCGCTTGTAGTTGGAAAAAATTTGGAACGGGAACGCCGACGAACGGGCTACGTAAACTAGAATGTCAGCGAATTGAGAAAGGCGAAAAGAGGATCAGCGACAACAACAGCCAGCGTTGTACGCCGATTTGGAGCTAATACGAACAGAAGCCTGCGCTGGAGATACGCCGAGAGGACTAGAACGTACGTAATTTTGGAAATCTCATAGTCAACGCAAGAACCTAGGTGAAGGTACACGCAAGAGAGGGAGTTCGCAAAACTAAAAAAACGATTTGAGTAAATCGGGTTTTTTTATGCGGACTACTCGTTAGGTTGGTCCGGCGCACCGCCGACGTGCAGGTGGCTCAAGTCGCGCAGCGTGGATTTATCTTCTTCGCTCATGCCGCGCGTGAAATTGGGATCGTTAAGATGCTGGTTGCGCGCGCTCTCCGGCATATTCTTCAGTACCGCCAGGCGATTTTGAATGGCACGCTTGCGGTCCGGAGGCATGCTCCGCCACCTTGGTAGCACATCGTTCTTAACGTGGTCGCGCTGCGCCGGCGTCATCTGCTGCCAGATGTGTGCGCGATCGGCGAGATCCTGCCGCTGCGCCGGCGTTAGGTTCTGCAGTCGACGGTTATTGTCCAGTACCCGCTGCTTCTCTAGCGGAGAAAGCTCGTTGAAGCGCTTTGGCGGCGCGTTCGCCGAGGGCGGGCGGTCCGCGTGCAGGTTGCCGCCGGCCGGGCGATTCCAGTTCGGATTGATTTGCCCGCCGCGGGCTGAGCCGTTTGCGTTATTGCCAGCTCCAGTCGGCCCGCCTTGTGGACGCGCCTGTTGCTGAGCCTGCTGCCGTTGTGGTGACCGCTGCGGCTGACGCTGTTGTTGCGGCGGCCGCTGCGCTGGGCGCTGCTGGCGCGGCGGCGGACTGGCCGGCCGCGCGGGGTTTTGCGCCGCATAGTGCGGGCGTTGCGCGGCGCACGGCAGCGCCAGCCCCGCGCTGAACACCAGCGCGAGCACACATCCAGCGAGTTGGAGCGTTCTGCTCATTGGTCCTTACATTTGCTGATTCGTCTGATTGGCGTCGTCCTGCTGCGGCTGCTCATCCGCCGCCACCGGTGCGGGCAGATCCGTCAGCGGTTCAAAATTGCTGAGCACATCGTAATTCTCCAGTACCGGCATATTCTGATTGATCTCCGCTTCCGTCGCGGGGTTCACCGAAGGCCGGAGGCCCACCCACAAGACGCACAGCGCGAGAAGAGCGCCGGCCATGGCCACCCGCGGCGACAGCGCAAACTGCGCCCACCAGCTTTGCTTGACCGGCTCCGCGGCCACGAGCGCGCGCACGCGCACATCAAATGCCGGCGAAGGGGCAATCACGGCCAATTCATCCAGCAGGCCGGACACTGCGCGAAACTCATTCACACGCAGCTCGCACGCGGGGCAAGAGGCGAGGTGCTTTTCGACCTCCAGGCGTTCGCTCTCTTTCAAGCGCCCGTCCACATAACTCAAAATTCTATTTTCCATTCGTCCGCAACTCATGACGTCCTTCCCTTCTCAGCTCTTCCCATCTGTTCGCCACTCGGCTCCTGCAACTCACTGCTTGGCTTGCTGCGCCACCAGCGGGGCTAGTTCCACTCGTAGCGCTTCATAGGCCCGGAACAGCAGCGACTTCAATGCGCTTTCCGAGCACTCCAAAATCTTCGCAATCTCGTTGTAGTCCAGCTCCTGGTATTTGTGCAGCAGCACCGCGGCGCGCTGCTTTTCCGGGAGCTTTTCGATGGCGTGGCGAATCATCTTACTCCTCGCCTGTGCCACAAGGTGCTGCTCAATGTTGGGATGCTGATCCGCGGCATCGAGCGGCCGTTCGTCGCCCTCCTCGGAGTCGGCGGTCAGCGGCGCATCCAGCGAAATTTCCATGCGCTGGTGCCGCGTGTCGCGCACCGAATTGAGCGCCAGGTTGGTGGCAATGCGGAACAGCCACGTCGTGAACTTGGCGCTGGGCACGTATTCCGCGCGCGCCCGGTACACACGCAGGAAAACTTCCTGCGCGAGGTCCTCCGCCTGCTCGCGATTCCGCACCATACGGTACAGAAAGTTGACGAGCGGACTGCGGTAACGATGCAGGAGAAGCTCGAACGACTGTTCGTCGCCCGCCTTCACGTCCAGCATCAGTTGGACGTCCGACCTGGCCATAGCTACCACATCCTATCGAACACCATTGCAATGTGAAAGTTGCGAGTTCGAGGGCCTTTCCAGGACGGGTGCGGAGGCTTAAACGTGCCAGAAATGCTGCATTATCAATAGACTAAGGACGCCCCCGAAGACCAAGAGGGCCAGCCGCCAGTTGGGTTCGCGGTTGACCTCGGGGAGCAGGTCGGTGGCCGCGACGTATAGGGTGACGCCCCCGGAAAGCGGCAAGGCGTATTTAAGCTGCCCTTGCAGGGTGCTGGTCAGGAGAACGCCCAGTAACGTCGATCCGCCCAGTAGCCCTGCGGCTCGGATGGCAGCCCTTCTCCCATACCCGCCGGCAAGCACCACCGAGGCTACCGTGAAGCCTTCAGGGAGCTTATGCAGGAAGATGGCGACAAAAATGATCGCTCCCAGCCAGGTGGAGACCAAAAATCCAGCGGCGATAGCTACGCCGTCGAAGAAGGTATGGATCGCCAGGCCGAGGAGGACCGTGGTGCGCGCGTGGTGGTGGCTGACTTCCTCGCAATGCGTCTCTTCGCCGAAGTGAAAATGCGGCGCAATGGTATGTTCGAAAAGGTGGACCAGGAAATAGCCGATCAGCACGTACAGAAGCGCGCCTTCGCCCGCCAGGTGGATGGACTCGGGGATGATGTCGATGAAAGCCACGCCGAGCATGTAGCCCGCGCCCAGCGCCAAAAAATATTGCAGATATTTACGGGACCACTCTTTGTGGATCACGAAATATCCGCCGAGCAGATTGCCACCGGCCGCTACGATGCCGAGCACCGCGGCCAGCATGGTGCGAAATGCTATTTCGTGATTTATTGCGAACGTACTTCCCACGGATCCTCGCCGCCAGAGCGCCGGGCCGAAGCCCCGCACCTATAAAGGCGCTCATATCTAGCCGCTGTGGCGGAACAGAATTACGTCGCCTTCTTGCACGATGTACTCCCGGCCTTCAAGGCGCACCTGCGCTTTTTCACGCGCGGCGGCCAAACTTCCCGCGGCCAGAAGATCGTCCCAACGAACAACTTCCGCGCGGATAAAACCTTTCTCAATGTCGCTGTGAATCGCCCCCGCGGCTTTCACGGCGGTCGAACCTTTGTGAATGGTCCACGCGCGGACCTCCGGTTCGCCGGCGGTGAAGAACGAAATCAGACCCATCAGATCGTAGGTGGCGCGAATCAGACGGTTCAGTCCCGGCTCTTTCAGTCCGTAAGAGGCGAGCATTTCCGCGGCTTCTTTGTCGTCCATCTCGGCAAGCTCCGCTTCGAGGCGGCCGCAGATGGCAACTACGGCAGTGTTGGGACGGCCTTGCAGCGCGCTGAGCTTGTGGCGTTCGACCGCGGTAGCGAGGTCCGCAGCTTCGTCGTCACCCAAATTCAGCACGAAGAGCATGGGGCGCGCCGATAAAAATAAAAAGCCGCCGATGGGCTTGCGCTCTTCGGCCGTCAGCTCGAGTTCGCGCAATGGCTTTTCTGCTTCCAAATGCGCCTTGCATTTTTCCAAAACATTTTTTTCGAGGATCAGGATGGGTTCGGACTTTTTCTTCAAATCCTTTTCGACGCGTTCCAGGCGGCGGGAAATCTGGTCGTGGTCGGCGAGAATCAGTTCCAGCTCCAGGTTGGTGGCATCGCGCACCGGATCGATACTGCCCAGGGAGTGCGGCACGGTGGGGTCGTCGAACACCCGCAACACGTGCGCGATGGTATCTACCTCACGCAATGGCGCGAGCGCATCGCGATTCTTTTCCTTCTGCATCCCGCCCAAGTCCACATACTGCACGGTCGCATAGGTAATTTTCTTAGGGTTATACAGTGTAGCCAGCTGCTGCAACCGTGGCTCCGGGACCTTGGCCACGCCCACGTGGGTAGTCTGCCCGCCCTTGCCCTCGACATTGGCCTTGGTCAGGATCCGGAACAGCGTGGTCTTTCCAACCTGCGGTAGTCCAATAATTCCTGTCTGCATAAACCAGAAAGTTTAGCACACCCAGCGAGGTTCTCCGGCGCGAGCTCGCGCGTTGACTGGAGTGACGAGCGCAACCTAAGATTACGCCGGGGCCACGAACGACTTGATCGGGCAAACGCTCAAACAATATCGCATCGTCGCAAAAATTGGCGCCGGTGGCATGGGCGAGGTCTATCGGGCGCGCGATGAGCGACTGGAGCGGGACGTCGCGATAAAGGTTTTACCCGCCAAAGCGCTGGCTGACAAAACAGCGCGCAGCCGCTTCCGAAAAGAGGCGTTGGCGCTTTCCAAACTAAATCATCCCGCGATCGCCACCAT
>DATFYV010000206.1:0-7373 GCA_035314845.1 Candidatus Acidiferrum sp. | reverse complement strand
GATCGGGGCTTTCAGCTCACCACGGGCCACCAAATCGTTCAGTGCCAGGCCAAACTTGTCGCGCTCGCCGTATCCCAGCCAGCAGATTCGCGACGGCAAGCCTTGAAATTTCACGCGCTTCTGCGCCAACTTAATCCAGCGCGCCAGGTGCGCATCCTGCGGAAACAGCTCCAGCACCAGTTGATCAGTGCGTGCGATGTCCGAAGGCTCACCGGAAAGCGCCGCCCAGCGGAACGGTCCCTTGCCTTCGCAAAACAGGGGCCGGATATACTCCGGAACAAATCCCGGAAAGTCGTACGCGTTCTTGACGCCCTGCTCGAACGCAAAGGTCCGAATATTATTTCCATAGTCAAACGTCACGCTGCCCAGTTTCTGCAGCGCCAGCATGCCTTCCACATGTGCGGCCATCGCCGCCATGGAATGCTTCTTGTATTCGACAGGATCGGTCCGGCGCAGTTCCAGCGCACTCTCAAGCGTCATCCCATTCGGCACATACCCGCCGATGGGGTCGTGCGCCGAGGTTTGATCCGTGAGCACATCCGGCACCACGCCTCGCTTCGCCATCGCCGGAATCAAGTCCGCGCAATTACCCACCAATCCAACCGAAGTGGCCTCGCCCTTGCGCACGGCATTTTTCAAAATGCGCAGCGCTTCATCCAAATCATTCACCATCACATCGCAGTACCCGGTCTTTACGCGGCGTTTGATGCGCTCGGCATCCACGTCAATGCCAAGAAACGCCGCTCCATTCATCGTGGCGGCCAACGGCTGCGCACCGCCCATCCCGCCCATTCCGCCAGTCACCACCAACTTGCCCGCGAGATCCCCGCCGAAATGCTTACGCGCGCAGGCGGCAAATGTTTCGTAAGTTCCCTGCAAAATCCCCTGCGTGCCGATGTAAATCCAGCTCCCGGCGGTCATTTGGCCATACATCATCAGCCCGGCGCGGTCCAGTTCGCGGAACTTGTCCCAATTGTTGGCATAGCCCACCAGGTTGGAATTGCACAGCAATACGCGTGGCGCATATTCATGCGTGCGAAAAATTCCCACGGGCTTGCCCGATTGAATCAGTAGCGTCTCATCGTTACCCAAACCGCGCAGCGCCCGCACAATCGCGTGAAAACATTCCCAATTCCGCGCTGCCTTGCCGGTCCCGCCATAAACCACCAACTCCTCCGGCTTTTCCGCCACCTCGGGGTCCAGATTGTTCATCAACATCCGCAGTGCCGCTTCCTGCTGCCAGCCTTTGCAGGAAAGCTCCGTCCCGCGCGCGGCGCGAAACGGCCCCTTAGAGAATGCTGTTCCTGGAAGTGTTTCAGAAATGGCCGTGCTCATGGTCGGTGCGCTCCGCGGATGATTTGTAAAATCCCCGCGCAGCCCATAGTAGCGTAGCCGCCGGCGCTTTGCACAATCGCGGTCCGCTGCAAATGGCCGGCTTCTGCTTTGCGTTACGTAGACACTGCTTATTTATCGCTGCCCAAGCTCGAACGTGACCGTCACGATCATCTCAACGGAAATAGCCTGATCGTTCAGATAGGTCGGTTCGTACTTCCACTGTCTCAAGGCCTCGAGTGCGGCGGGATACAGCAGCGCCGGCCCGGAGACCACGTTCATCTGGGTAACGTTTCCTTGTTCGTCCAAGATGGCGTCGATCTGTACATTGCCTTCGATGTGCGCCTGGCGCGCCAGCACAGGGTACTTAGGGGGCACGCGGAGGATAGCCTTCGGCGATCGAATACGTCCGCCGATACGCACCGGACCTGGCCTCCCGGGCGATGTCGGCGCGACCAAGGGCTTGGCGGCGGTGTTCAGCACTCCGCCAATCACGCCGCCAAGCACTCCGCCCATCTGGCCCCCGGGCACTCCTCCGGGGACTCCGCCTGCTACTCCTTCGAGCCCCTCGGGTTCGATGGCCTCTTTAAGCTCCGCAGTTTGCTTCGGGATCACGGTTGGCGCGATGAGCTTGCCAGCGGTTATGAAAACGCGCTTGACGGCCAGCGCCCTGACCACACCAGCCAAGGCTGGGGGCGGCGGAGGAGGCGGGGGCGGGGGCGCCACCAGCAGCGTCTTGGTGTACTCCTTAAGATTGAAAGAATCCGTATAGTACAGACCCGCCAGAATCGGGCCCCCGAGGATGATCACGTGAATCAGCACCGCCACCAGCAAATCCAGCGCTTTGGAGCTGCTCTTGAAGCGATGGCCATCGAGAAGCGTTTCATCGAAAACTCCTGTGTTGCTCTGCGGCCGCCGTGCAACCTTCTGTGCAGCGGCGTGTTCGATACGAAATGCCTGCAGTGGAACACGGGGCACGCCGGAACGGCGATCTAGTAATGGGGTTTGTTCTGGAACCAGGACTTCTTCTGGAAAGAGGGACAGTGGCATGGCGGGTTACCTCCCCGATCTTCAAGCGGACGCTTTCTCTACCTCCTTACCGTGTCATGGCGGACGCATCGGCCGCCGTGGCTCCCGACACTTGGGGTTGTGACGTGGCCTACCGGCCAGGGTTGCTGAGTAGGGAATCCGGTCCCAAGTCGTCATCCAGGGCCGAAATCCGTTGTTAAAATTAGAGGGAGGTACATGACTTTCAGCGCGGCTTACAACTCCGCGCGCCCAGCCGGAGTCCAAGGTCTCAGATCTCTGGAGACTATCGTGGTCGAAACCAGCATTCGACTCATTCAAGGACGGTTATGCTCACCCTGCGTAAGCAACTCGGTCGGAACCTATTGCTCCTCGCTGGTTTCCTAGCGGCTACTTGTTCCTTCACCCTTAAGCTGTCGGCGCAAACCCCTGCGCCGCGCATTTCCGCGGAGATTGACAACACACAACGCGCGGTGCTCCTTGGCAGCCATCCGCCGAAGGCTCGCGCTGAATACGACGCCGGGCGCATGCTTGCGGGGACGCCACTGCAAGGCATGAGCATCGTTTTCAGCCGCTCGGCCGCGCAGGAAACCGACCTGCAAGCCTTGCTTGCCGCGCAGCAGGATCCCGCTTCGCCGCTCTATCACCAATGGCTCACGCCCGAACAGTTCGCCTCGCGCTTCGGAGTCGCCGACGCCGACATAGCCAAGGTGCAGTTCTGGCTCCAGCAACAGGGTTTTGCCATAGACGGCGTGTCCCGCAGCAAAAATCGCCTCACCTTTTCCGGCGCCTCCGATCAGGTGGAGGCCGCTTTTGCCGTCGAACTGCACTACTACAACGTCGACGGCACGAAGCACTTCGCCCCCTCAACAGATCTCTCCATCCCCACAGCTCTTGCACCGATGGTGCAAACCGTGAGGAATCTCTCTACCTTCCGCCCCAAGCCCCACGTCAAAATCGTCGCGCCGCAGCTCGCTCCGCAACCAAACTTCACCTCTAGCCAGAGTGGTAACCACTATCTGTCGCCCGGGGACGTCGCCACCATCTACGACATCACGCCGGCCTACAACGCTGGCTACACCGGCTCGGGACAATCCATCGCCGACGTTGGCCAGTCGGAAATCGCGTTTTCCGACATTGAAAATTTTGAAAGCGCCGCGGGTCTGCCTAAAAAAGACCCGGTACGTGTGCCAGTTCCGAATACGGGCACACCAGCGATTTCTCCGGGTGACGAATCGGAGTCCGACCTGGACCTCGAATACTCCGGCGCGATTGCCAGAGGAGCAACCATCTATTTTGTGTACGTCGGCAACAGCGCGAACCACAATGTGTTTGACGCCCTGACCTACGCCATCGAAAACAACACCGCCCCAGTAATCACCATCAGCTACGGCGATTGCGAGAGCGATCTGGGCTCCGGCGAGTACTCTTTGCTGAACGCCACGCTGGCGCAAGCCGCGTCCCAAGGCCAATCGGTCATCTCCGCTTCCGGCGACAATGGCTCGACCGATTGCCATGGCAACACCAATCAGAGCACCGCGGCGCAGGAAGCCCTGGCCGTCGATTTTCCCGCGAGCAGCCAGTATGTGACCGGCATGGGCGGCACGGAATTTCCAGCCGCGGACGTCGCCGTGGGCAACAACACCTACTGGATTCCGCAAGGCACTAGCGACGCGATCAGCTCCGCTCTTTCCTATATCCCGGAGATGGTCTGGAACGATGATTCCGCGCCCGTTGGCAGCACTCCAGCGGACCTTTCCTCCGGCGGTGGCGGGACCAGCATCCTTACCGCCCGGCCAAGCTGGCAGACGGGAGTTACCGGCATACCCGCGGGCAGTTTCCGCCTGGTGCCGGACATCTCCTTGACCGCCTCGCCGAACAACGCCGGTTTCCTTTACTGCTCCAGCGACACCAGCGTCAAGGTTACCGGCAGTTGCGCGCATGGCTTCCGCGACGCCAACAACCAATTTCTCACCGTGGCGGGCGGCACCAGTTTCGACGCGCCCATTTTCGCCGCCATGGTGGCCATCATTAATCAAAAACTGAAATCCACAGGTCAAGGCGTCGTTAACCCCACGCTTTACAAATTAGCCGGCGACACCAACACCTACGCCTCCGCCTTCCACGACATCACCAGTGGCAACAACAACTGTACGGTTGCCGGTTCTACGGTCTGCTCCGCGGCGGGTCAATCGGAATTTTCCGCCACTATCGGATATGACGAAGCGTCCGGCCTGGGATCCGTTGACTTCAACAATTTGCTGACTGCCTGGCCCGGCTCGTCTTCGTCCTCCAAATCCTTTACCATGACCGCCACCGCCGCTACGGTTACCGCTGGCGGTTCGGTTTCTTCCACGGTCACCATCACCCCGCAGAGTGGCTATACCGGCACAATCGCTTTCACGGTCACCAGCAGCCCGGCCATTTCCAACGCGTGCTTCTCGTTACCCAACGCTACCGTTTCCGGTGCCAGCGCGGTTACCGCTACCCTGACCGCCTACACCAGCTCTTCGCTATGCGCGGGCGTGGCGGCAATCGGCGCTACTGGCGACCAGCACAAACGCGGCGCAACGCAAATCACCCAGAGCGACAATGTTCCGCCGTTCTCGTTCGGATTGCCCATTGCCGCACTCGCCTTGCGCGCCGAGGCCAGTTTGGCTCTTCTATGCTTATTGTTGGTGACTCTGCTCAACATCTGCTCCCGCAGACTTGCAGCATACGGTGGCGCCGCTTTATTGCTCGTCGCTATGACACTCGCAATGTCCGGGTGCTCTAGCACCGGATCGTCTTCGTCGACCACCTCGAACTCCGTCGCTCCTAAGGGCACGTACACGCTGACCATCACCGGCACCGACACGTCCTCCCCGACCATCAGCGCCTCCACTACGGCTACACTTACAATCAATTAGCGCCGCCCAGCGCGAGTGCGGCCCTCGAGATTCCCATCCGCGACATTTGTCTCGTTCGAGGATACAATGCCGGAACTGTTGCTCCGCGCGGGAGGTTCTATGGCTGAGGAAAGACGGCGCGCCGCACGCCATCCGTTTATTGCTTCGGCGGAAGTGGAAGATGTCGCGGTAGGCTCACGGCTGCCTTCGCGCATCAGCGATCTGAGCGCTGGCGGATGCTACGTCGACACTGTGAATCCTTTTCCCGACGGCACCGACGTGCGTGTGAGAATTTTCACCGACACGCGGCGCTTTGAAGCCCGCGCGACCGTGGCGTATTCCCATTTGCATCTGGGCATGGGGCTGAATTTCCGCGAGGTTGCGCCGGAGCATCAAGCCATACTGCAAAGCTGGCTGCCGGCGGACGCCACGAGCGAGATGAAGGCCGGAGCCTAACGTCAATCTCCGAGCCTTCCTCGATATTCGCGCGGGGCAGTGGCCCGGTGTCAGTGTTGCGTCTTACGCGGATTGCCGGAGCGCCATTTTTGGAAAATCTACCTCAACTCCCGCAGTATTGTTGAAATAGTTCGTGAATACGTTTAGGGCCACATGTGCGATGATTTCGGCGATTTCGCCGTCGGAAAATCCGGCCGTCCGAACGGCCTGCACGTCGCTATCGGTGGTCAGGCCTTTCTTGGCGACGATCGCTTGTGCGAATTGTAGCGCGGCGGCGTTTTTCGGCTGGCTGGCCCGCGCATCGCGTGCCGCGTCAATCTCCGCGTCCGTCAGTCCGGTCATCTTGCCGATGGCTGTATGCGCGGAGACGCAGTACTGGCAGGCATTCTGTTCGCCGACTTCCAGCGCAATCTCTTCTCGCAATTTGGGATCAAGCGAGCCGCCGGCCAGCGCGCCGCTGAAGGACAGATACGCCTGCAGCACTGCCGGCGAATTGGCCATCACGCGCGTCATGTTCGGGGTGATTTTGAGTTTGGCCTGCACGGCCTCCAAAAGCTCCTTGGCCTTCGGTGAAGCGGATTCGGTGTGAATTGCTGGTAGTCTCGACATCGTATTCTCCTTGAGGTTTCTCTATACTTCGGCGTGCCAGCCATCGGATGCTGGGCGCTCACGGGCGTCGCGCGGGAAATCTGTAATGTTGCTTACAAGTCCGTGCGCTGGTCGCCACGGGTGGGCTATGAAGTCCAGGGTAAAAAATACGAAAACAGCCAAGCCAGCCGGCACCCTGCAGCCAGCCTCGCTTTCTGGCAACGAGTTATTTTGCGGACTTCCCGTTACGTCGCTGCAGTCTCTGGAGAAGAGCACCAAAGTGCTGCAGGTTCAGGCCGGTCACGTCTTCTTCCGGCCCGGGCAACGCGGCGAAGTCTTGTATTGCCTGGAACAGGGGCGCGCACAGACTTTCCGCATCTCCGGCAGAAAGAAGCTCATCATCGAAGACCTTAAACCTCCGGCTGTATTCGGCGAGATGGGATGTGTGGGGCTGCGAACCTATCACTGCTTCGCGCAGACGATCGAAACTTCGCGCGTGCGGATGGTCTCCCGAACGCAGCTGGAAATGTTGGCGCGGGAATTCCCGGTCGTAACACAGCGGCTTCTCGACCTGGTGAGCGCCCGCTTCGTTCACGTGCTTTTGGATTTGGAGGCCACCTCCTTCCGGCACTTGATCCCTCGTTTGGCCAAGCTGCTGCTGGAGCGCTCCGATGGCGGCACGATTCGCGGTATTACCCATCGCGAACTCGCGGAACTCTTGCGCGTTTATCGCGAATCCGCAACCGCGGCGCTGGGTGAGCTGCGCAAGGCGGGCATTGTTGCGCTCGAGCGCAAACAGATCCTTATCCTGGATCACAACCGTCTGGAACGCGCCGCGCGAGAATAAACATCCGCGGCGACATGTAGCACTTGCGGCGACCTCGTCATCTAATCTTACGTGCACGTTGTTTGGAGAAGGGCCAACAAATAGGCCGCCTTGGCGTGACAACGGCAGCGGGAGAGATGCGTGATTCCTTTTTCAATTCTTGATCTGGCGCCGGTGGCCGCCGGCGCAACGCCGGCGGATGCGCTGCGCAATTCCTTGCAGTTGGCGCAACTGGCGGAACGTCTCGGCTACCGCCG